>JALYHX010000114.1 GCA_030776305.1 Myxococcota bacterium | reverse complement strand
CCCGTGGATCCGGGTCACCATCACGTTCAAGCCACGGCTCCCGGGTACACGCCTTTCTCCGCAACGGTGACGCTCGCGACGGACGCCGCGCGAGAGACCGTCGTCGTGCCCGCGCTAACGCGTACTTCGGAACAGCCGGAGCTGACAGGCGCGGGACCGGGCACGTCTGCAAACGGACTTCGCTATTCCGGCATCGCGGTGGGGGGATTGGGCCTCGTCGGTGTCGCCATCGGGACGATCTTCGGCGTCCGGGCCATAGGCCTCCAAAACGACTCGATGCACGACTGCGGTGCCCAGACGAGCATTTGCGGCCCCGCGGGCACTTCTTCCCGGCACGACGCGCAGTGGGCGGGAAACGTGTCGACGGTGGCCTTCGTCGCGGGTGGAATCTTGCTGGCGGGCGGGGTCACGATGTTCGTGCTGGGCAAGCCACGCGAGGCGAGGGGGATTACCGTTCGCGCCGTTCCCCTCATGTCTGGGCGTGAGGTCGGAATCGGGTTCGAGGGGGCGTTTCGATGAGACCGAAGAGGCGCCGAACATGGCACGCGCTCATCCTTCCCTTCTTTGCGGCCGGGGGGTGCAACCAGCTGATTGGCGCCAGCGATCCGATTGCACGGCAGGAAGATTCGTCGGTCGGCCAGGCGTGCGTCTTGAACTCCGACTGCACGACGGTCGAACAGGTGTGCATCTTCCGCATCTGCAGTCCCCGGTGCAATACCGACCGCGATTGCGCCCAAGGGTCGCGCTGCTTGCAGACCCAAGCCGGGACGGCGTGCGTCGCCAATCTCGTGGCGGCATGCCTCGAGAACCAGCCATGCCCGGCCGGTTCCTCGTGTCAGTCGGGCTATTGCCGCAACACGTGTGATGTCGCGGGCGGCTGCTTGAGCGGACAGCAGTGCGTCCAAAGCGCGTGCGTCGGAACCGACCCTGCGCACGACCCGGGGCCCGACGCCGGGGCCGAAGCGGGGCCAGTCCCGGACGCGACCGACGATGAGACCGTGCACGAGGATGGGCACGCGGGCGATGCCATTGCCGAGGTAGCCGAAAGCAGCGCCGTCACGCCGGACGCATCCGGCGACGCTTTGGCCCGCGACGCGGTGGCCGACGCGATGAAGGACTCCGCCGTCGAGGCCGGATGCGGCGACACGAGCAGCGACGTGCATCACTGCGGGGCGTGCGACCATGACTGCACGCTGCTTCCCAGGGTCAGCGCATCGGGGATTGCGTGCGCCGGAGGACACTGCACGTACCAATGCGCCGCGGGCCATGCCGACTGCACGGATGCGGGCGCCGGGTGTCAGACCGATGTCTCGATGAGTCCCAATTGCGGTACCTGCGGGACCACGTGTCCGGCCGCCGCGCCGTTGTGCGCGCCGTCGATCGCGGGAGCCTTCTCGTGCCAGTCCGGCTGCCCGGCGTCCGCGCCCGACTTGTGCGCAATGTCGTGCGTGGACAAGACTTCCAACAACGCCAATTGCGGCATGTGCGGGACCGCGTGCACGACGACGATCGCGCATGCCACGGCCCAGTGTGTCGGCAGCAAATGCACGACGGGATGCGCCCCGACCTACGCGTCGTGCGGCAGCGCCTGCGTCGACCTGACGAGCGACGACGCCAACTGCAACACCTGTAGCAACCTGTGCACGGGCGGACGACACTGCGTCGGGAGCCAGTGCCAATGCACGAACGGCACGCATTTGTGCGGCGGCCAGTGCGTAGCCAACGACACGAGCGCGTGCGGAGCGAGCTGCGCTGGGTGCGTCGTCCCCAGCGGCGGCACGGTGGCGTGCAACGGGACGCAGTGCGTGCAGTCGTGCACCGCCGCCGGCTACACCATCTGCTCGAACGCTTGCGTCAACGAGACCAGCGACGACAACAATTGCAATGGGTGCACCAACCAATGCACGGGCGGAAGACATTGCGTCAGCAGCATGTGCCAGTGCACCGGCGGGGCGCATTTGTGCAGCAGTCAATGCGTCGCCAACGATACGAGCGCGTGCGGCGCGACTTGCGCCGCGTGTACGATGCCGACGGGGGGCACGGTGGCGTGCAACGGGACGCAATGCGTGCAGTCGTGCACCGCCGCCGGATACACGGTTTGCTCGAACGCGTGCGTCGACCAGGCCACGGATCCGGCCAATTGCGGCATCTGCGGGCACGCCTGCGCCTCCGGGATTTGCAAGAGCAACGCATGCGTCGTCGTCACGAAGTACGGCGACGTGGGGCCCGGCAGCAGCAGCCAGGGCATCGTTGCCAATCGCCTTGCGGGCGTGCCGATCCAGGTGACGGCGGCGGGGACGCTGACGGGCATCGGCCTCGTCGTGGTCAGCGGGAACCCGCACGTCTACTTGGGTCTCTACAGCGATCAGGGTAACTCGCCGTCGAATCTCCTCGCACAGACTGCCGAGATTACGGCGTCGCAGGGGCGGATCGAAAGCAACGTCGTGACCCCGATCGCGATCTCCCCCGGCCAGTATTGGTTGCTGGCCGTCGCGGATGCACAGCTGCTCTTCGCAAGCAGCGGCAACTCGAGCACTTGGTTCATCACCAACTACACATTCGCCCCCCTACCCGCAGCCATCGGGGCCACGAGCATTCTCGCGGCACCCTCTCCCAATCTTTACGCGATCGTTCAGCAGTAGTCGTACGCCAGCGCGCGACTCGAGTCTCAAGCGATAGGAGCGTTTCATGTGCATCACGGACGGCAATACGCATTTTCAATTCAATCACGACCCGAGCACGATTTACTATTCGCCCGACATCGATACCGGGATCTCTACCGTGACGCCCGCGCCGGGCGATACGTTCAATGCCACAGTTCGGATCCACAGCGAGGGCGTGGCCGGCAACGGTGAAGTGGCGCTCTGCGTTTGCCCGCCAGGGACGAGCATCACCAGCATCTTGAACCATCGGCTCCTCGCCGTACCGAGCATTCCCGCCTGCGACCCGCTGAACCCTACCGCCACGACGTCGGCGATTCTGTCGTGGACCGTACCCTCCGGGTTCCCGCACTTCTGCCTGGCCGCCATGGTGAAGGACACCGCGCTCGGAGCGCCCGACTATGATTCGCCAATCGTCCAGCCTACCCCCGGCGTCTATCAATTCAGTACTCCCTTCAATCCGTACAACACGGGATCGGCGCAGTTCAACGTCTCACTCGTCCAGGGCGGCCAGCCCGCGCCTCCGCCTCCGGGACCGCCTCCGCCTCCGCCCGGTGGTGGCGGAGGTCGATGGTGCACCAACTTCGCCTTCGCCGTGGGCAACCCGCTGAGGGAGGACGTCCGCACGCAGATCGTCGCTTACCCCATCCGTCTCCAAGACGAGAAGATCATCGCCGCGCTCTCGCGGCAATCGCAGATCGCCGCAGCGCTCGAACTCGGCCGGTTCCAGAGCCCCCGGCACACCGGCCTTGCCGTCGGCCGGGAGCGTGTCTTGCCGCGACCCCCACGCGGCCATTCTTGGGGCGACGACGACGACTCGCGCGAGAAGCGCGAGGAACACGGGGCCATGCATTCGCACTTGGGCCACTGGGGCGTTGTCACCGAAAAGCAGTTCAACCGCCTTGCCGTCACACCCGTCCGCCCCGAGCACACGATGAACCTCGTGGTCGACGAAGTCCGCCAGGGGCTCGTTCACATCTGTGCCCCGGACGATGCGCGTCCTGGAGATCTCTTCGGCGTGGACATTCGGCACGAGCTCTTGCGCCGCAGTTCCCACGAGCAACAACGTATTCTCGGCGGGCTCGTCGTGATCTTGCGGATTCCCCATCGTGACGACCCGAAGGGTGCGCGCCGCGAGAAGCACGAGACCAAGAAGAAGTAGTGGACCACACTCCTGGGCAAGTGGGGCGCGTCGATGATTTGGACGAGCCCCGCCGCCTTACCGTCTGCCGTCCAACGGATCCAACGTTGGCTTCGCGGTCACGGTCGCCGACGATGGGGGTTGCGGCGGCGCAGGTAGCGGTCGCGTTTCGGGGGAGTCCACGGCGGCGGCTTGCACTGGATTCGGGGCCGATGCCGGTCGTGCGGGAGCGATCTTCGGTGCGGTGGGTGGCGACGCGAGCGAGCGGGTCGTGCTCGTGCCGGCCACCAAGGCGGGCGGCGCCTCGGTCGGAGTTGGCACGACTTGAACGTCGGCATCGGGAGCGTCGGCGCGCGGTGGATCGACGGTTTCGATCCCTGTCGTAGTGGCCCTATGAGCTTGGGCAGGCCCGGGCGCGGCCGCTGTAGTCACCGTCGGCAGCCTGTTCGCGTGCTTGGCCCGCAACACCAATGCGCTGCCGGCGACGCAGCCGAGCGCCACGAGCCCAACGACGGCGACCACCACTCCACCCGACCGTCGCTGGCCTGACGCGGCCCCGCTCTTCCGCACATTACTGGATACGGGGTTGGACGTCTCGACGACGTCGACCGCTTCGGCGTCGGAGCGGGCAAGCAGGGTGGGGACCGCGCCGATGCCCCCAGACGTCCCCGATGCAACGATCGACGCGAGCACGACGCGCGGGCCAACTCCGCCAAAGACCGATAGCCGTGCCGACGCGAGCGCATCTCGCATGGCGCCGGCGGTGGGCCACCGCTTCTCTCGATCGAATGCCAGCGCGCAATCGACGATGGCCACGACGGCGGGAGGCGCCCCGGGCACCACCTCGGCCAGCGATCGCGCAGGCTGTGTCGCAAGTTTCACGAGTAGCTGCGGCGCGGTCTCCGCGTCATGCACCGTCATCCCGCTCGCAAGCGAGAAAATCGTCGCGCCGACGGACCAGATGTCCGCCCGCGCGTCGACCTCGTTCGCCCTGCCGAGCGCTTGTTCGGGCGCCATGAAGATGGGCGTTCCGAGGACGATCCCGGTACCCGTGGCCGAGGCGCCGCCCGTCATCGTGTCGCGCACGCGCGCGATTCCGAAGTCCAGCACCTTGACCGTACCGTCGCGCATGACAAAGAGGTTCGCCGGCTTGATGTCGCGGTGGACAATCCCCTTCGCGTGCGCGGCCGCCAGGACATCGAGGAGATCGACGGCGATGGCACAAGCCGCGTCGATCGGAAGGCGTCCCCCAAGCTTCTCGCAAAGGCCGTCGCCGGCGATGCCGTCGAGGAGCTCCATCACGAGGAACGCCGCGCCGTCTTCGGATACGTCGTCGTCGACGACACGCACGACGCCAGGATGCTTCACCGAATTGGCGGCGTAGCCTTCTCGGAGAAAGCGCGCGCACAAGTCATCGCTGAGCGAAAGCTCCGGATGGAGCATCTTGATCGCGTACTCCGCCTGGTTGCGGTGGGTCGCCTTGTAGACGACAGCCATCCCGCCTACGCCGAGGACACTATCCAGCCGGTACTTGCCGCGGAGCACCGTGCCCAGTCGACCGCGTACACGTTCTTCCAGGTGCCCGTTCATGATTGCACGTTCGCGAGTGACCGCTCGCGGAAGCTCTCGCTAGAGCAAAGAAGGATATGCGCGAATCGGGCGCGCGACAACAAGATAGAGGGTAGGAGGTCGACGGACGCGCGCTCCCACGCCCGGTTTCGCGCATTGGATTCGGACCTTTCGCGTCCGGAGCGACTGCCATCACGATCCTCGTCGCCTTATCAAGCGATACGAAGCGACATGCTTCGCCATCCTTGTCGCTTTTCTTCACCGTCCGTGTCCCCCCCCATCGTGATCGATGTCGCTTACCTTCGCGAGGTGGGGCGACATGCTTCGCGATCCTTGTCGCCAAGGCCATGCCGACCTGTCGCCTCACCCCGCTTGCCTTGTCGCCTGGGTACGCGGTCGAAGGCGACAACCATCACGAGGTATGTCACTTCCTTTCGCGATCCCAGGCGACAGACCTCGCGATCGACGTCGTGTTACGCCGCGATCCCAGGCGACAGACCTCGCGATCGTTGTCGCCTGATGCCGCGATCCCAAGCGACGAGGTACGCGATGCATGTCGCTTCTCCTTCGCGCGAGAAGGGGCGCCTACCCCGGCGATTGCTTTGCGCCCCACACGAGAGTCCCCGCAACTCTTTCTGAGAGCCATTACGGGGCCGCGCGGGCCGAGCGATACGATCCCTGGCGCGGACCGGGTAGGTCGTTCACAATTTCCCTTGAAAGAGCCGCATCACCTCCGACGCCGCCAATGCGCGGTTGTAAATTCGGAAGTTGTCGATCTGTCCGTTCGAGTATTGATCGGCGGGGAACTGCGAGCGTCCAATCCAGTCTTGTGTCGTCTGTCCCAGGCTCGTCGGGTTGAGCGTCATGGACGCGTTTTGCAACAACGCAACCCCGCCGAGGTAAAGAGTCCCTACGTTCCCGGTCAGCGTTACACACACGTGTTGCCATACGCCGGTCGACGGTAGGTTCGTTTGGATGCGCTGCTCGCCGTTGGGGCCACCTGTCGTGATGCCAAACCGCGTCCCCGCGCCAAGTGGCGGCGTAAGGAACATGTACGAGGTCGTCCCGGTTCCGAAGTCGAAAACGCGCGACCAAGTAGGAGAGAGTTTGACCCAGGCCGCGATCGAAAACGATGTCAACCCATTGACGATGCCATTCGGCAGGATCACGTATTGGTTGCTGCCGTTCATGGTCGCAGCATTGCCGACGAAACCGCTCGCAAAGGTGGCGCCGGACATCGTCGCCGCATGACCGTTGCCCGACACGTCCGCGGACATCGTCCCGCTCGTTTCATTGAATGGGTAATAGGCTACGAGGCCCGTGTTGATGTCCCCACTGTCCGGGCCAGTGTCCACCGTTCCGGTGTCGACGACAGCACTGTCCGCCGCGTCGACAGCGGGCGCATCGATCGACGCACCGTCGGCCGCGTCTGGCCTCGCCGAGTCTGCGCCCGCATCGAGGGCAATTTGGGCGCCGTCAACGTCGGCGGGTGCGTCGAGAAGCGCCGGGCTCGCATCGTCGTCCGTGGCGTCGCTCGGCAATGCGTCGGCCCCGTCATCCGTGGTCGCGCCGCCCTCGGGGATATCGCTGCCATTGTCCGCGGCGGCATCGTTTGCCAGCGCGTCGCCCCCGGCGTCCGTCGTGGCGTCCAGACCCGACGTCGCGGGGCCCGTGTCGACCAACCCATTAACATCGAAAAAGACTGTGCACTGGCAGAGGAGCGTCAATCCTCCGACGGCAATGCTGTCGAAAATGCGCCTGAACTCTATTGAAGCCACCACGAGAAGACCCATGAAAGTATAACACCCGGCGGCCGAGCGACCTCTCCCGGCCCATTGCCTCGCTCGGCAAAGACAGCGCCACAGATACTCCTATTGCAGTGTCCCAGGATTATTCTCACTCCGGTCCGCCCCTCAATACCGACACCATTTCCAGATTCCCGACAGATGACCCAGATCAAAGACAAAGTCGTCGCGATCACCGGTGCGGCGTCGGGGATCGGCCGCGCCCTTGCCCTGCGCCTCGCCGCGAAGGGCGCCAGACTCGCCATCTCCGACGTCAATGAGTCGGGTCTGCGGGAGACCGCGACCCTTCTGGCAGCGACTGCGAGCGACGTCTCAGTCCACGTCGTCGACGTTCGACGTCGTCAGGTCGTTCAGCGCTACGCCGAAGAAGTAGAACGGCAGCACGGCGGAGCGGACATCGTCATCAACAATGCGGGCCTCGCCGTGCGTGCCAGCCTCGAAGAAGTTTCGTATCAGGACTTCGAAACGGTCATTGACGTCAATCTGTGGGGGGTCATTCATGGCACCAAGGCGTTCCTGCCTTTGCTGCGCAAGCGGGCCGAGGGCCACATCGTCAATATCTCGAGCATCAACGCGATGGTGCCCTTCATCAACAACGGGCCCTACAACATCTCCAAGTACGCTGTGCTGGGGCTCAGCGAGACGCTCATACAAGAGCTGCAGGGGCAGCCGATTCATGTCACGTGCGTCCATCCCGGCGGAATCCGGACGGACATCGTGCGCAACTGCAAGGGCGCAACCGAGGGTGACGTGGCGATGTTCGAGAAGCTCGCGCGAACGAGCCCGCGAGAGGCCGCCGACGCAATCATCGCTGGAATCGAAAAAAACAAGGAGCAAGTGTTCATCGGGGTCGACGCGAAGGCGATGGCCGTCGCCAAACGCCTGTTCCCGCGCTGGGTCCTTCACCGCACGGCGACCTTGATGCACCGACTCGAGAAGAAGCGCACGTGACTCACGCGCCACTGCGGTAACCTGGTGCCATGGCCGACACGAAGAAGCCCCCGCCAACGCCCCAGGGTCGAGGCGCGATCTCTCGCAGCAACCGTCCCGCGGCTCCACGGTTTGCGGATCCTGTGGCGCGCATCGCCGCATGCGAGGCTGGGCTAGCCAAAGCGACGAGCCAGATCGCCACGCTTCGGTTGAGCGTCGAGGCGATTCATGTCGAGCTCGCCGAGCTACGCGCCACGGTCACCTCCGGTCTCGCGCGTCTTCGCAAGCTGCCGCCGCCGCTTCGCGCAAGCCCCACCGAGGTTATTTCGGTAGATGAGCGGGAGGTGACACTCGAGTCGATCCGTCCGAAAAGACCGCGCTGACGTTCGCCGCGGACAATGGCCAACAAGACGCGCCCCGAATCGCCACACGTGGCGGCCGCTCTTTCGGCCCGTGGCCCCAAGTCCGTTCTCTCCTCGGGCCAACCCGTGCACCGCAACCGAATTTCACGCCGTTTTCCGAGAGATCTGCCGCCCCGTGCTCGGGACCGAACCTGGAAGACGAAGGACATGAGCGACGAGAAACGAAAACCATCAGCGCATCGCCGTTCATTGAGTCTCCTCTTTTGTTTGTGTGTCTCCTTGGTGGCGCTCGAATGCAAACGCGATGTGGCCGGGGGAAGCGCGGCGGCTGCACGCATTCGGATCGCGGTCGTGCCGAAGGGAACGACCCATGAGTTCTGGAAGAGCGTCCACGCCGGCGCGATCAAAGCCGCACGAGAGCTCGACATCGACGTCATTTGGAAAGGCGCATTGCGCGAGGACGACCTCAAAGGCCAGATCGATGT
>JALYHX010000113.1 GCA_030776305.1 Myxococcota bacterium | reverse complement strand
TGCGTTCCGCGTCGTCCTCGGCGATGCGCCGCCGCACGATGGGGCGGCCCGCCGCGACCCCCGTGCCACTGAGGGCGACGATGAGAGGTCGGCCACGGGCGTCGCCCATGGGAAAGCCCGGCCCGATCGCGTTTGTCACCTCGAATGTCGCACCCGGCGCGAGCGCGAGGAGGACGTCCGATGCTCCGCCGCCCGATCGCATGACGAGCTCCCATGCCGCGGCGCCGGGTTCATTGGCGAGCACGAAAAGGCCGCCCTGTTGCTCGGCGCGGACCTCCACGTATTGACCCGGTGACGCGTACGTTGACACGACATCGCGGGCCGCCTGGAGAGTCATCCTCGTCAGTCCGCCGCCGGCGTCTTCACGCGCGGCAAGCCGCGCCAAGTTGAAGCGGCGTGGCTCGCCGGAAGGCGCCATGCATGCAATGTAACCCGTTACGAGCCAAAATGTTCTAGGGGATCCCCCCAGACAGATCAGGACAGCGGCGCTCAGCGGTGATTCACCGCCCACCCGATTGCTGGCGATGCGGTATCGACGCCGCCAGCGAGCGGGCCGTGCGGCATGTGCTCGCCCTGTTTCTTGCGCTGCTGCATGTCGTATTTGCTCGGGCACTTCGCGAGCACACTCGTCGCCTCGAACGTATCGTTTGCCTGGAGCTGGCCTTCGACGGTGACCCCTACGTCCATGTCAGGTACGTCGCGAAACGTATCGGGCACGACGCATTGGGCGAATCGGACGGGAAGCTCGGTGCCATTTTTCTCAATCAAAAAGCGATACTCGCAGGGCTGGTCGCGCTTCACGAGCGTACCGTGCACGAGATTGCCCTCCGCGCGGACGGGGTGGCCGATGAATTTTGCCTTGTGTACGAGGAGCTCGTCGACGGGCTTGGAGTAGATGGCCTTGTCCTGCATCCCATACAGAACGACCCCCGCGATTGCGGCGGAGCCCATCGCCAGCGCAACGGCAATCGCGGCCCCCATCCAGCGCTTGCGCTCGGATCCTTCGTCGTCGTGGTGACGACGGCGCATCGGAGAAGCGTCAGCGGGCAGGTCGCGCGAGGTCGGCTCGTCAGCCATGTCTGTCGAGAAGCGTAGCTTTCTGGGGGCCCGCGTCAAACACACCTTCCCATCACGAATGCCGTGGTCGTGTCCGTTGGCAACCGTGATCCACCTTCGCGTCGTCACACAGGGCGTGTACAATCGACTCGTGCCGTTCAAGCCAACCTTCGCTCGTTTCGGACAGACGTTCGGGCGAGCCGTGCGCCGTCTTTCGCCGTCCGATCGATGACCGAAGTTCTTTCGCTTCCCGTCCTCGTTCTCAATCGATACCTCGTGCCAGTACAGGTGACGACGGTAAAGCGCGCGGTCGTCTTGTTGTACGGCGGGGCGGCGCTGGCACTCGACGAAGGGGGCGATTCGTATGACTTCGATCTATGGCGGGAGCTCGGCGTGCGTGGCGAGGACGACGCGATCCCCATCGTCGGCGGCGAGCTACGCGTGCCGCGCGTCGTGCACCTCTTGCGCTATGACCGCACCCCACGCGTGACTGTGCGTTTGACGCGGCGCAATCTGATGTTTCGCGATGCGCACCAATGCCAGTATTGTGGCAAACGTCCGGCGTTGCGCGACCTCAACATCGACCATGTAGTCCCGCGATCTCGCGGCGGAGACGACTCCTGGGAGAACCTTGTGACGGCGTGTCGCACATGCAACCTGAGGAAGGGCTGGAAGACGCCGGACGAAGCCAGCATGCGCCTTGCGCGCCGTCCATTCCGACCGAAGTGGACGATGACTGCGCAGATCCTGCTCGGCAGCGGCTGGAAGTTCAAGGAATGGGAGCCATTCCTGAAGGTGGCTAGCTGAGCTCGCACTGCGAGTCACTTGAGCTTGGTGAAGCCGTTGTGCACCTTGCCAATGGCGCGCGGTGAGCGCAGCGATGGTACGTCACGCCGCGGGTCGCTGCTCGTCGCCTCGGAGGGGGATGTGAGCGCGTACCCGTCGGCGTCCGGACGCGTGATTCCGTCGAGCTCGCGCACGTACCCCTCGGCGCGGGTCCCATCCAATCCCAGCGCGGTGACGCGGTGGCGTGGCCCGCTTTCTACCGGCACGTCAAAGGCGATGAGATCGGTCGGTGGGTCCATGTCACGCGCTGCGTCGTCGAAGGTCACATGCGTCGCGGCGAACGGAAGCGGTACGACGACCCGACGCACCGTCGCGACAGGGATTCCCCCCATGGCGGTGGTGGGAGAAACTCCGCTGACAGGGATCGGAACCGATTTCGGATGCCGTGCCACAAGGGCAAGTGTAACGAGCGCGCCGAACACGATCCCTGCGGCGACCGCGGCCGATGTCCACCACGCCACCCTCCGATAGCGATTTGGACGGTCCGTTCGTAGTTCGGCCCCGAGTGCATACCGTCCGCTGGGCGCCGGAGGCGCGAGCTTCGCCAAGAGCTGGCCCGTCGGTACTTCGGTGATTGAGACGCGTTCGCGTGCCGGAAGGCCCAATTCGCGGAGGACATTCGTGAGGTCGCCGCTTCCAATCGTGGCTCGCACTTGCTCTTGTCGGAGCGCCATCCGCGCTCCAAAGATGGCTTCCATGAGTTTGGCAACGTCCGCGTGGGTACCGATTTGATCGGGTCCCGCCTCCTGCTCGATGGCCTCGGCGAAAGCAAGGGCGGTCGGGTAGCGTGTCTCGAGATCGCGCGAGAGCGCCCGCGCCACCACATCATCGAGCGCCGGTGATAGCTGGGCCCCGATCTGCCTCAGCATCGGGATCGGGCCGCTCATGACCTCTTGGAGCACATCGACCGGTTCCTCCCCGCGGAACAAGCGGCGGCCCGCAAAGCACTCCCAGAGAACGACTGCCATCGAAAAGACATCACTCTGCACAGTGCACATTCGGCGCTTGTCGACTCGCTCGGGAGCGAGGTACGCGAGCTTGCCCTTGACCTCGTGCGTTCGTGTCGTTTGTATGCGGTCCTCAGCCTTGGCGATGCCGAAGTCGGTGATGTGGGCACGTCCGTCGCACCCGATGAGCACGTTGTGGGGGGAAACGTCGCGGTGGATGATTCGCAAGCGCTTGCCGCTGGCGTCCTCCAGCTCGTGCGCAGCGTGAAGACCGGCAAGCGCGTCGAGAACGATACGTACGGCAACGCGCACATCGATCGCGCGTCCGATGCAAGAGAGCTCGCGACGGAGCTCAGCGAGCGAGGCCCCCTCGACATAGTCCATGATGATGAATGGGATCCCGCCGTCGAAGCCGAGTTCGCGTACCTTGACCACGTTCTCGTGGTCGATCGCCGACGCGAGCCTCGCTTCATCGACAAGCATCGTGAGAAACGTTTTGTCGTTCGTCAGATGACGGTGGGGCCGCTTGACGGCCACGAGCGGGGGCCCCGTACGCCGGTCCGTTGCGCGAGCAAGGAACACCGTTGCCATCCCACCGGACGCGAGCTCGAACAGAAGCTCGTAGGGCCCGAGTCGCTCCAGCGCGGTGCGCGGGCCGGAGTCCGGGGCACGGACATCCGGGAGCGGCGGGGGCGCAGAAACGGTGGACACGGCATGGAAAGCGAAGCATGTGGGCGACAGCCCGTCGAGTTGACGCGAATCGACAAGTGTCGCGCGGCGAATTTCGGCCATACACTTGATGTCCTTGTTTTGACCCTCACTCCTGAGCCTCCGGGGTAGAGACGGCTCACGGGTTGCATGGCGAGGTCGCGGCTCGTGGGAATGAGACGCAATCAGCTGAGCACCATGCGCATCCTGCTCCGCGCCGCAGTGGAGAACTTGAAGCCCCCCCCCCACGATCGAGTGAGGAAGAGCTCTCGTGAACGCGAGGGCTGGCTTTCTTCTGGTCGGGGAGGGGGGATTTGAACCCCCGACGACGAGCACCCAAAGCTCGTGCACTACCAGGCTGTGCGACTCCCCGAGGAGCCGTGAGGATCTAGCATCGGATTGTCTCGCAGCCTACGGGCAGTCGACGCCGCGCTTCCCTCGCGACCCGCGGCGGGACTTGATTCGCGACGACGAGCACCCAAGCTCGTGCACCACAAGACTGTGCGGCTCCCTTAAACCCCCCTCGGGCCGCCCTTCAGCGCGGCAAGTGCCCGCGGCAATCCCCGAGCGCTCGTCCGCAGCGCGACGTACAAATGGTCCCGGCCTGTCTCCACCGATCGCACCTGCAGGACCGGCGTGAGGATCGCGAGTACTCGACGCAGTCGCCGGTTGGCTGCAATGGCGGGCACCTTCATCAGGTCGATCACAATTCGATCGCCCTCCGCGCCAACGATGGCGGGCGGACGTTTCGGCAAAAATTTCAGTAGGTTGCCTGGCTTCGACAGGTCGAGCGCGCCCGACTTGAGGAGCGTGGCCACCGGCGTATCGCTTTCACCGATGAGCGCCAGCTTTACGTCGAACAACTTCAGCCCGACGCGAATCGCTTCCGGAGACAGGTCGATTTCGTCGACACGGATTGCGGCGCTTGCCCGCATGGGAGTCCCCATCGCGTCAATCGACAGACTCACCCGAAGTGCCGGCGGGGCGCTCGCAATGTCGATGTCCCTGGGGCCACGCTTCGGAAGCCTCGTTCGCGTAGAGAGCCAGCGCAGTCCTGCGAGCGGCACCCCAAAACGAAGCGCCGTCGCGTTGATGGCCGCCGTCACGAGCTCGTCGGGATTCTTGCGCACGTAGTCGACGGCGGCATTCAGCAGCGCACGAGCATCGAGCATCTGAGCGCGCAGGCTAGCATTCCCGGACATCGGGGACGCTGAGACCATTCAATTCGTCCGTCGAGACAACGGTTATCCCTTGACGATCGCGTCCCAAGCATCGGCGATCTCTTGGGCCGTCCACACGCCGCGCTGGTCCTCTTTGAAGCGTCCGGGCGTCTCGACGACCTTGAACGCATACATGCGCGCCCCGGCAACCGCGAGGACGTGGCCTGTCCGCTCGCCGCAAAGGTCGCTCGCGAAAAAAAGCGCGGCCGGCGCGATGTGCTCCGGTGTCAGTGTGTCGATCCCTTGAAACATCGGAAGGTCCTCGGTCATGCGAGTCTTTGCGATCGGCGCGACCGCGTTGACCGTGATTCGGTGCTTCTGGAGCTCGATCGACATCGTCCGCGTGAGACCATATACGCCGGCCTTCGCAGCGGAATAGTTCGCCTGCCCGAAGTTGCCGAGCATCCCGCTCACGCTCGTCGTGTTGACGATGCGTCCGCCGTCACGCTGAGCCGCGGCCTGTCTGGCGAAAGCCTGCGAACAGAGAAAAGTCCCCTTCAAGTGGACGGCTACGACCGCGTCCCACATTGCCTCGTCCATCTTCAGGAAGCTTTTGTCGCGGAGGATACCGGCGTTGTTCACGAGCACATCAGCACGTCCGAACGCGTCGACGGCGCTTTTCACGATCGACGCCGCCCCTTCGGCCGTTTGCACACTCTCGCCGTTGGCGACCGCGGAACCACCTGCGGCGCGAATTTCGTCGACGACCCGCTGCGATGCATTGGCGTCCCCCCCACCGCCTTCGCGCGTCCCGCCCACGTCATTGACGACCACCTTTGCCCCTTCGCTCGCGAAAAGCATGGCGTGCGCTCGGCCAATTCCGCCGCCCGCCCCGGTGATGATCGCCACCTTCCCATCCAGGATTCGCATATGCTTTCCCGGCGGCTTCTAGCGGCGGTGAACCGCATCGTCCAGGTGGATGATACGATCTCCGGTGCGCTACGGTCGCGCACACAATGCCCGACGATCCGAAGCAGAAGAAGAACCTGTCGGACGCTACGGCCGTCGACGAGCGCCCCTCCTCGCCCCGGACAGCCGTTGAATGGAACGACGAGGAATCGACCCGGGCTACGGAGGCGACGATCGCCATGCCGCCCCCGACCGGGCCGCGGCAGACTACGCGCGCACTCCTGACTGTCGTCAAGGGGCCGAGCGTAGGTCGGGTCTTTTCCGTACGCGAAGGCGAGACGATCCTCGGGCGCGGGAGGGATGCCCACGTGCGCGTCGACGATGTCGGGGCCAGCCGCGAGCATGCCCACATCCTCGCGGAACAGGGCGGCCACTACTTCATCGAAGATCTGCGATCGACCAACGGGACGTTCGTCGACGGCCGCCGAGTCGAGCGATGGGAGCTGTCGAGTGGCGACCGCATCAACATCGGGCCGAACATTGTCATCTCCTTCGCCATCGTCGACGCTCAAGCCGAGCGACTCGCGCACCAGCTCTATGAATCGTCCGTTCGCGACCCACTGACGCGCGCGCACAACCGCCGCTATCTCGTGGAGCGGCTCGCGAGCGAGATCGCATACGCGAAGCGGCACGTGAGCCGTCTCGCATTTATCCTGTTCGATCTCGATCACTTCAAGCGCGTGAACGACACCCATGGGCACCTCGCCGGTGACGACGTGCTGCGTGACGTGTCGGCGCTCGTATCGCGTCTCATCCGCACCGAGGACCTTTTTGCCCGCTTCGGCGGCGAAGAGTTCGTCATCCTCGTCCGCGGCATCTCGCATGCGAACGTGGGGCGCTTCGCCGAGCGTGTGCGCGCGGCCGTCGAGCGCCTCGAGATTGCTTCCGAGTCGACGGTCCTGAGCGTCACCGTCAGCATCGGTTACGCATCGCTCGAAGAGCTCGTCGACAAAGAGCGCGGGCCCGAGGCCCTCATGCGCCTCGCGGACTCACGCCTCTACCGCGCAAAGAGCGAGGGGCGAAACCGGGTCTGCGGTCGGTAGCCCGGGTTCTCCCGCGGCCATGGCGAATTCGCCAAGACCTTCTCTCGAGGGCTGGTGCGTTCGCTTGACGAGGGCGATGAATCGGGATTCACTCCGCGCCTCGCTCCGAGGAGGCAATGCAGATGGCCATCGACATCAAGAAGCTCTTCAACGATGACCTCCCGGCCGCGCTGGCGAAAAACGCGGACGAGGCGAAGAGCATCGGTGCGAAGTATCAGATGAACATCACGGGCCCGAACGGGGGCGAGTGGAATGTCGACGTCAGCGCCTCGGGTCCGGCGTGCAAACCCGGCACAGGGCCGGCAGACTGCGCGGTCACGATCGCCGACGAGGACTTCCAGAAGCTCATGGAGAACCCGGCCGCCAATGGGATGCCGCTCTTTTTTTCGGGGAAGTTGAAACTGACGGGCAACCAAATGCTCGCCGTGAAGCTCCAGAAACTCCTGTCGTTCAAATGACCCGTCGGGCGGGCGGGCTCGCATTCAAATCTTCCGGAACTCTTCGATGAATTCCCAATCGGCGATGAGACCTTTCCGAAGCAAGATGGACAGCAGCGCCGAGAACATTCCCTCCCAGCCCGGTTCGCTGCCGAGGATTTCGCTCGCGTCCGCTCCATGCGCAACGGCGCGAAGCGCGCTGACCAAGTCTCGTGCAGTGAGCTGATCGCTCAACTCCGCCGTCCCAGCCGGGCGACCGCCATCTCCATCGGATTTGGACGCGCGCTTTTTCGGCGCGGGCACCGCTATTGTCGTGCCGTCGAGCAGCGTGAGCGAGATCATCCTCGCCCTCATCTTGTTGCGAGGCGCAATGACCTCCTGCTCCTGAGCCGTGACGTCGGGGGCGGAGTCCAGGGTGTCCTGGCGCGGGTCTGGCGCGGGTACCGCCGCGATCTCCGGACGGCCGTGCGGACGATCCGATACCAGATTTGGCGGGGCCGGCTTCTTCGTGCGGGGCAGCGTCGGCGGCGAAGGCACTGCGGCAATGACCGGCGTCGGTGGCGATTCGCCGAGATAGTACACTCGAATCGCCGCCCGGATATCGCTCGGCGAGGCGATCATGGGCTTGACCGGCAGCGCCGACGTGCGCGCGACTTCTTCGAGCGCCCCTTCGTTCGTTGGGTCATCCATGGCGACGTAAAGGGTCTCTCCCTGACTTCGTACGCGGCGTACGAAAATCGGGACGAGGCTGTACTTCTCCGCAATGTCACGCGAAACGAGGTTCAGAAGGGATCGCGAAAAGTCGACGTGATAGAGCGACACCCAGGGGACGCTGAGCTGCCGGGACAGCGTCTGCGTGAGCTGAACCTCGCCGACGAGGCCAAGCTCGATCAGCAATTGACCCAGCTTGCGCCCGTCCTTGCGCTGGGCGAAAAGAGCCTGTTCGAGCTGCTGCTGCGACAGCACGCCTGCGTCGACCAGCAGCTCGCCGATCCGCTTGGGCACGGCATCATGGTACGCGACCAGCCCTGCCGTAAGGACGAAAATCTCGTGATCCACCTCTAGCGATAGGCCGTCTGTCGCGCTACCGCGCCGCTCGCGGCGTGATAACCTCCGTTGCCCAGCCTGGGGAAGTCTCATGCGGTCGTGTCCTCAGTGCGCCAGCCCTTGCGACGACGCGCACAGGTTCTGTCCTGCTTGCGGCTTCCCCGTCAGCAAAGCGGCACCAAGCGCGGACGATCCCTTGATCGGCAGCGCCCTTCCAGGCGGTTATCTCATCCTCGAGCTCGTCGGTGTCGGGGGGATGGGTCGCGTTTACCGCGCCGAACAGACCAACCTCAGTCGCACCGTCGCCGTCAAGATCATCCACCCCCATCTCGTCGGTGAAGAGAACGCTGCCGCCCGCTTCATCGTCGAGGCTCGCGCGGCGAGCCGCCTCAATCATCCAAACTCGGTCGGGATCATCGACTTTGGCAAGTCGCCGGATGGGCAGCTCTATCTCGTGATGGAGTTCCTGCGTGGTCGCGATCTCGCGCGCGTCACGTACGACGACGGACCGCTGGCCTTCCGCCGCATCGTCGACGTGCTGAGGCAAACGCTTGCGGCGCTCGCCGAAGCGCACAGCCAGAACATCATTCACCGGGATCTCAAACCCGAAAACATCATTCTCGAGCCGATGCGGTCCGGTGGCGACTTCGTCAAGGTCGTTGACTTCGGGCTGGCGAAGATGCGCGCGGAGACGCAGCAGAAAGGAATCACGAGCCCCGGAATCGTCTGCGGCACGCCCGAGTACATGAGTCCCGAGCAGGCGCGTGGCGACGAGCTCGATGCACGGAGCGACCTGTATGCCGTCGGCGTCATCCTGTACCAGCTTCTGACCGGACGCCTTCCCTTCGAGGCGGAGTCGCCGACCCAAGTCGTCCTCATGCACCTAACGCAGCCGCCAAAGGACCCTCGCGACGTCGCGCCCAATCGGCAGATCCCGCTTCCGCTGGTCGAGCTCGTGCTCAGGGCGCTCTCGAAGGATGCCGGCGACCGTCATCAGGACGCCGATGAGTTCGCAGCGGCGCTGACCGCCGCGCTGACGAAGCTCGAAGAGCGCTCGAGCGTGGTCACAGCGCTCTCGACGGGCATGCGTTGCGGGTCGTGCGGGGCGCTCAACCCCGCTGCCCAGAAGTTCTGCGGTGAGTGCGGTGCGTCGGTGACGTCGACACAACTCCCCACGCTGTCTGCACTCCCGTCGATGCCGCCGCCCCCTGCAATGCAATCGGAGCGACCGCCCGCGCGGTCGAGCTTGCGGCCGGTGGGCAATGGCAAAACCAACGAATCCCAGTTGCCTTTCATCGGGCGGCTCGACGATTTGGCGTGGCTCGAGTCAAGCCGTGCCGCGGCGCGGTCGCTCGCGGGTGCATGTGTCGTCGGCGACATCGGGATCGGCAAATCCCGACTGGTGCGCGAATTTCTCGATGTCGCATTCGCAGCCGGGGACTTCGTCGTGCAGACTGGGCCGGATCCGGCTTGGGCAGAGGTCGGCTACTTTGCTCTCAAGCGGGCCATCATCCAACTCGCATCGCTGCCCGAGAACGGCGGAGCCGAGCGCGAGTGGGTGGGCGCGACGCCGGAGGCTCGAAGAGGTCTCGCCGATGTATTCGGCAATGAGAGCCCCGAGCGCGGCCGGGGGCTGTCTCCCGATGAACGGCGCTTCGCTACCGCCGAGGCCTTGAGGTGGGCGATTGGCCGGGCCAGCGACCGCACGACGGGTCGCTGCGTCGTCGTCGCCGTCGATGACCTGCATTGCATCGACGGCGCGAGCCGCAACGCATTCTCGGACGCGCTCAACGATCCGCCCCTCGTCCCGGCGCTTCTGGTGGTCACGTACGCGCCTGGGTTCACGCCGGCTTGGGCCTCCGACGTCGCGGACGTACGCGTCCTCTCGGGGCTCGCAACGAGTGACGTCGCGACTGCCCTCGAGCGCACGGTGAAACCGCCGACCCCGATCCTTGGGGCGATGCGTACCGTCATCCCGCTCTACGCAGAACAGCTGCTGTACTTCCTGCGCGAGGAGTCGGGCCGCGCGCCGACCGGTCTTGCGGACATCATCGCCGTGCGAGCCGAACGCTTACCGTCCGACGCGCGGCGCGTCCTTCAGGCGGCCGCGGTGTGGGGGGACAACGCAGACGACAACGTGCTCATGCGCATGCTCGGCGAAGACGTCGACCTCGTCGAGGCGCTCGGGTTCCTGCGGCGCGCGGGAATGTTGGTTCTCGGGGAAACCGGAATTCGAACGTCACACCCGCTCGTACGAGAGGTGACGCTTGCCACGATTCCTGCAGCGG
>JALYHX010000112.1 GCA_030776305.1 Myxococcota bacterium | reverse complement strand
AGATTGTGCTCACCCGGTGAACTCAGGCGACTACGCATCACGGCCGTCGCAGGGCGCGGTGCGGCGTGAGCGACCGTCCCGGTCCGCCTTGGACGTCGTGTCTTCTCGTCGGTCTCGCGGCGGCGCTCGTGCATGGGCGCGCAATCTCGTTTGGCTACACGTATCTTGACGATCGCGATTTCATCGTGGACGACCAGAAGTTCCTCGCGCAGTCGGGGAGCGTGCTGCATGCGTTCGGCCGTTCGTACATGAACGTCGTCGACGGAGAGCACCCATACTACCGGCCGCTCGTCACCCTATCCTATGCGCTCGATGCCCAATGGAGCGGCTTCGGCGCGTTCGGCTACCATTTGACCAACGTAGTTCTTCACGCAATCGCGAGTGTTCTTTTTCTCGCCCTCGTCCATCGGATCGACTTCGGACGCATCGTCACCTTTCTCGCGGCGCTCGTCTTCGCCGTGCACCCGATCATCGGTTCCGCGGTCGCGTGGATTCCGGGACGCAACGAGTCGCTACTCGCCATATTCGCGCTCGCATCGTGGCTGTTCTTTCTTCGCGAAGTGACATTCCGGCGGTTGCAATATCGGCTGCTGCACATCGGATTCTTCTGGCTCGCGCTGCTGACGAAAGAGTCGGCCATCGTTCTACCGTTGGTCTGCCTGACTCACCTCGCGCTGCTCGAACGTGACGCGCCGGCCCCTTTGATGCGATGGCCGTCGAGACTGGTCCTCGCCGGCGGCTGGATCGTCGGCGTCGCCGGGCGACTTCTGATTCATCCCCCATCCGGCGTCGCGACAGTCCGCAATTTCGTCCACAATTTGCCTCTCTTCGTGACGAGCCTCGGGGAGCTGGCGCTACCGGTGAATCCGTCGCTCCTGACCGTGAGGGAAGACCTACCCCTCTGGCCCGGCTTGCTGATGGCAGGCCTGATCGCAGTCGCGACGCGATTCGTTCCGGGCGTCCGCAGTCGCGTCGTGGCGCTCGGAATCGCCGTGTTCGCTCTCTTCCTCAGTCCAGTGCTCGGCGTGCCGGGCGTTCTCGTCCTCAACACTCGTCTCTATCTGCCCGCGTGCGGCGCCATCATCGCCCTCGCGGAGATCGTGCGCGCGCTCCCCTTTGAACGCGCGACGGTCGTCTCGTTCGCGGGCGTCATCACGACCGCGTTCGCCCTGATTGCTCTGGCCTACGAGGGGTCGTTTCGGGATCGCCGCGCGTTTTCGAAAAGCGCGGTCGATGCCGCGCCTCACTCGGCGCTCGCTCACTTTTGCCTGGGGCAGACATATCAGATCGACGGCGATGCCGACGGTGCGCTCGCCGAATATCGCATGGCCTTGTCGCTTGGGGCGACCTATGTCGTTCACAACAACATGGCCGTCATCTACATGGCCAGCGCCCGCTGGTTGGACGCCGAGCACGAGCTTCTCGAGGAGATTGCCGTCGACCCCCGCTATGCGCGGGCATTTCGAAACCTGGGCGTCGTCTTGCGTCGAGAGGGGCGCATCGAGGACGCCACGGCGGCCGAGAATCGTGCCCGCGAGCTGACGGCGGGCGACCCGCGCCAGTGAGAGCGGGGCTCTTAGGGTGTCAGCTTCAAGAAAACGACTCCGTACCCACCGAGCGTCACTGGAAACTTCTGCGCGACGGAGATCGGTACGGGTATGGGCCCGTTGGTCAGATCGGTATTCTCATCGACGGTGACCTCCGACGCGCTCGAGAAGGGTCCGAGCGCGGAAACGTCGATGAAGACACCTCGAGGCTCGCCGTGACCATCGCGATCGCCGGCGTCGCGCACGGCACGATTGACCATCATCACGACGACCGCACCGGCTCCATCTCTCGTCGCCAGGACCTCGACCCCCGACGACTCGGTGGGCGGGCGATTCAGCTGCAATATCTCCGGTCCGGGCGACGCCGGCGTGACCGGAAACATCCGAGCAAGCCAGTAGTCGACCCAATAACTGAGATATTTCTTTCCGGTGACGAAGTTCACTTCGCCATTTTGAGTATCCGTATCCGTCGGTGGATCGAGCGCCTGGCAATTGCTGGTGTTCACGCTGCAATGACCGGCCGTGTACTCCCAATGATAGAGAGCGCGATTGCCAGCCTTTCCGAGCAGGGAAAAGACGTAGGGTCGCCATGACGCGAAGAACGCGCTGGTTCCACGCGTGTCCGGTACGAATCGCTGGTCGCGGTTGTTCGCGCTGGTCCCGTCAATCAGCGGATAATCCGAATTGACGTTGTTCTGGGTGACCCAGACTGCGGCATCCGGCCTTTTCGAGAGTTGCTGACGAAAGTACGCGAGGTCGACGGCAAACTGCCGCACCGTGTCGAAGACCTTTGCATCGGGATCCGTATAGTGGCTCGTCGAATAAAAGTGGACCGAGACGACATCGACTGGCTCGGTCACTGCGGCGAGGAACGTCGGCAAGTGGGTCGTCGGGTCACCGTCCATCGAGTAGTTGAAGTCGGTGAACTCGAAGGCCGATAGCTTGATCGTCGAATCCACCGCCCGCATCGCCGGGACGACCGCATCGTAAAGCTGTACGTATTGGCCGTCCGTCAGTTGGTGAACGTTGTACTCGTTGAAGATCCCCCACCACCGAATCGGTTGCGCGCTCGACGAGGCGAAATGCTTGCCGCCCCAATCGAAGCCGCCGCCATTGTAGTACCGAACGAGGTACTCGCAGTACTTCGCGAACATCGGCAGATTGATGCTGCCGTCCTGATTCAGGGCGACCCGCGGGGCGACCGCGACCTGAAGCTCCGGACTGCCATCGCCGACGGCGAGGACATGTTGGACGATGGCATCGAGCTCCGTGAAATCCCAATCGCTCGGTTGTTGCGAGTTCGATTTCCAGGGCACTGCGCCGCCGTCGATCAATTGAATCAGGATGTGCTGCGCGTGAAGGTCGTCGAGCGCCGAGGGGTCCGGATGCACATCGAAAAATCGATATTGCCAGTCGGCCGGCTGGAAGGATGTCGACGTCGCCTCTTCGAGGCGTCCATTGACGCCAGCGGCGTAGTCCGCCGATGCCCCTACGGTCACGGTGTCCGTGGGCACGTTGCGCCCGAGATGGAGGGTCGCGCCGGTGCACGCGGTCAGCGCTGTGACTACGTATCGCGCATGGCGCGTTGGCGCGCCGCGACCAAACCCAGAAATCGATCGGCCGGTGATCTCTGTCACGGAATCGACGCAATGGCGGATTCGACGGTCGGCAAGAATAGACTCGTGGGCTGGCGGGCCCGGAACGCGTCCGCTCTCGCGCGCGCCTCGTCGTAGCGGCCGGCCCCGGCGAGCGCTTCGACTTGCATTGCGTCGCGCTCCTCGGCGAGGAGCCCGTCGGCGAAACGCGTCCGATGCAGATCGAGCCGCTGGAGCGCGCGCTGCGGGTCCCCTTGAACGAGCCCCGCGCGCGCTTCGTCGAGAAGAACTCGCTCCTCGGTCAGTCGCGAGGCATGCGGAGCGGCGGAGATGCCGCGGCCAGGCTTGGCAATGTATGCCGGTGATCCACGAACCGGCACGGCTTGCGCCCTCTCGGAAGGCAAGGACGTCGCTGGAACGGCCGCCCCCGCCAGAGAAGCCCCCTCGGCGACGATGGCCGCGGGAGCCATGCGATCGACGTAAACGAACTGGGGCGCTGGCGTGCGAGCTAGCGACGCAAACAGCGCGGCACCCGTAATTCCGCCGGCCACGAATGCAGCGACGCCGATGGTATGCGGCACGAACCCACGCAAGCGAGGGCCCGATCCTCCATTTGCGCCCCCACCGTGGCTGCCACCCCCCCCGGGCCCGCGCCGCATTTCAGGGATGGCGGCCTCGAGCCTGGTACGCACCCGCTGGCGCACGTCCTGCGGCGCGGGACGCTCGGCACGCAGCGCGGCAAGCAGACGCCCATCCAGGGGTGGCACTCGTTCATTCACGACACACCTCTTCTCTTTCGTAGTTTCCGGACAGCGGCTGCGAGCTCCTCGCGCGCGAGGCGAAGTCGCGAATAGGCGGTGTTGACGGGGATCGCGAGCTCATGGGCGATCGCGGGGACAGGGATCTCTTCCACGTCGTGTAAAATCAATACCGCGCGGCGGTCAAAGTCCAACCCCGCGAGCGCGTCTTCCACCAATGTCCTGGTTTCGTCGGCCTCGATACGCTCATCTGGCGGGCGTACGGGGTCCACTGCCTCCACGGGTGCTCCCAGCACCTCCAGGCGGTGGCGCGCCAGACGTCGGTGGTCCGATGCGACGCGATAAGCAAAGCCAAAGAGCCATGGCCGAATGGGCCGCGCGGTGTCGTAGTCGTTCAGTCGCGCGTGGACTTTGAGGAACACTTCGTGCGACAGGTCTTCCAGATCTTCTCTCCGCACCCCCAGCCGACGAAGCGCGTTCCACACGTAGTTGAAATGCTCGTCGAAGATGGCGCCCATATCGGGCGGCACCGGCGACGCGCGCGGACTCACATCAACCATTGGGACCGTCTCGGCAAATCCGTCACGGAAAGGAAGTCTCCAGGCCCGCGCCGAGGGCGGCGACCATGGGCCTTGCAGACCAGACCGTCTCGTTGGCGAGCTGAAAGCTGGCACCGTTCAGGTTGCCGAGCAAGTCCGCGTGAATCCGCATGAACAGCCTGCCTGACAGCGGCCACTCGACGCCGGCTCGCGCCCCCACGCCGACGAAGAGCGCGCCATCGGAAGCGCCGCTCGTGGTTCCCCAGCCCCAAGCTTGCAACCAGCCCACCTCACCGATCGCACAAAACACCGTGGCCCCATAGTGGGCGCACGGAACGAGGGCCGCCGCGAACAATGCGGACGTGACGTGAGCCGTCGACGGGAGACTGCCCCTGAGCATCGTCGTCGCTGGGATCGATACGTCGGTCTGAAACTCGAGCCCCAGCGAGACGGCCCGTGCCCGAAAGGCGGCGAACGCCGCAATCCCCGGTGCGACGTTCGGCGCCACCCATGCCGAAGCAAGCGCATCGACACCAATCCGCCACGGGCCGGTTGCTGCGGCCGCAGCGACGGGAGCAGCCGGGTGAGCGGCAGAGTCCCCATATGGCGGCGATGTCTCCGGGACGACAAGCGCCGGACCGGGCGACGGCGGGGACGCCTGCATGACCACGTCCTGGCTCGTCGGCGGCGCGGGTACGATGCTTGTCGATGCGTCGAGCGCAATACTGATCGCGAGAGCGGCGGCGTCGAAGAGCTCCGCGCATGACGGCTCGTCCGACCGGATCTCGCGCGTGCCCCGCGCCAGCCCTTGCTCGTCGACGAGCTGGAGCCGTGCGGCGTAGCGACCGCGATCACGAGAGATCTGGACGACGACTGTCTGCCGCGCCCATGCGAAAAACGGGTCGTAGCCGAACCGCGCAGCGACTGCCTTGTGCAGTGCCGTTTCGTCCGGGCACGACGTGGCGTTCGCAGATCGCGAATACACGAGGCGCGCGGACGGGGTCGCACCCGCGCTGCGGGCGACCGTCAGGACGGCCAAGATCCCGATCGCGAACGCAAGCCGCCGCATGCGCCTACGCGAGCGTCGGCTCCCACCATTGGATGACCTTGCCCCAACGCACAGCTCTCACAACAAGCGCTCCGCAATCTGGATTGCATTCAGCGCGGCGCCCTTGCGCAGTTGATCGCCGCAGACGAACAAGTTGAGTCCCCGGCCTCGAGGCAAGGAGGGATCGTTGCGGATACGGCCCACGAAAACCGCGTCTTTGCCTGATGCCATGAGCGGCATCGGGAAGGTGTTGTGTTCGCGATCGTCGATGACCTCCACGCCGGGTGATTCCTGCAGGATTGCGCGCGCCCGCGCTTCGTCCAATTCTTCATGCAGGGTGAGGTTGATCGACTCGCTGTGTGCGCGCATCACGGGAACGCGAACGCACGTCACAGTGATTCCCATCTCGGAGGCGCCGAGGATTTTACGCGTCTCCTGGATGACCTTCGTCTCTTCTCCGTTGTAGCCATCCGCCCCCACAGCGGCGTTGTGCGAGAAGACGTTGAATGCGATCGGATGGGGCAGGGCGACGGGGATGGCCTTGCCGCCAGAAAGTACCGCGCGCGTCTGTTGCTCCAGCTCTTGCATCGCGGCCAGTCCTGCGCCGCTCGCCGACTGGTAGGTCGTGACGACGATCCGGTCGATCCCCACGGCCCGGTGGATCGGGGCGACCGCCACGCAAAGAATGATCGCCACGCAGTTGGGATTGGCAATGATGCCGCGATGTTCAGCAATCTTTGCCGCATTCACTTCGGGGACCACGAGTGGGACGTCGGACACCATCCGGAACGCGCTGGAATTGTCGATGAGCACAGCGCCACTCGCCGTGATGGCAGACGCGAATTCGCGGGTCGCCGTAGCTCCGGCGCTGGCGAGAACGAGATCGATGCCACGGAAGCTCGAGGGGGCGGTGACCTCGACGGGAATATCCTCTCCGCCGAACCTCACTTTTTTTCCAGCCGATCGGGGTGACGCGAGGGCCTTGAGCGACCGAACCGGGAACTTGCGCTGCTCGAGAATGGAAAGGATTTCCTGTCCGACGACACCGGTGGCTCCCAAGACTGCAACACTGCGCGCGCGCATAGACCCTCCTGACCAGCTCGGTAGTCTAGTCCGCACGCCCGAGCGAAGCGAGGGAGCGGACGACATGCCTGAGCAATCTCCGCACGCCCGAGCGAAGCGAGGGAGCGGACGACAATGCCTCAGCAATCTCCGCAGAGCCGAGCGCCCAAGCCCGGCAAACGTCAAAGAGCGACCGCCGTGCGCCCGATCTATTCTCGCACGCGTGATCGCTCTGGACGGCATCGCGAAGCGCTACGGCGAAAAACTCGTTCTGACACCAACGACGCTCACCGTACGCGCCCGCACGTCGCTCGCGCTGGTGGGTCCCAGCGGCTGCGGAAAATCGACCGTCTTGCGTCTCGTCCTGGGCTTGCTGACTCCCGACGCGGGGCGCGTCGTCGTCGGGGGCATCGCGGTGACGCCCGACACCGCCATCGCCGTGCGTCGCCGTAGCGGCTACGTGATCCAGGAGGGCGGCCTCTTTCCGCACCTTTGCGCAAAGGACAACGTGACACTGCTCGCGCGTCGCCTCGGGTGGACGTCCGACCGGGTGGGGCCACGACTCAATGAGCTCGCCTCGCTGGTGAGACTGGATGCGGGTGTCCTCCGCCGCTACCCGGGGGAGCTGAGTGGAGGACAAAGGCAACGGGTAGGTATCATGCGCGCGTTGATGCTCGACCCGCCGCTCTTGCTGTTGGACGAGCCCATGGGGGCGCTCGATCCGATCGTGCGCTCGCGACTGCAGAAGGATCTCAAGCGTATTTTCTCCGAACTTGGGAAAACGGTGCTCCTGGTGACGCATAGCCTCGACGAGGCCGCGTACCTCGGAGATGAGGTCGCACTGATGCGCGACGGACGCGTGATCCAGCGCGGCGCGATGCGCGAGTTGACCGATGCGCCCGCTGAGCCGTTCGTGCGCGAGTTCATCGAGGCTCAGCAGACCCCATGCAGGTAGCCTCGGTCATCCTTGCAGCGGTCTTGCTCGCAGCGCTCGGCGCATGCAAGGCGGAAGACCAGCGGCCGCAGCTCCGGATCGGTTCGAAGCGGTTCACCGAATCGTACATCTTGGCCGAGATTGCCGCGGGAGCCGCACGCGCGGCGGGCGACGCGCGGGTTTCGCATCAACAGGGTCTCGGCGGGACCGCGCTCGTCTTTCGCGCCCTCAAGGAGGGATCCATCGACGTTTATCCCGAATACACGGGGACCCTCGCCGAGGCCGTCCTGAAGACACCTGGACACGCCGACCTTTTGAGCCTCCGCCGCGCCCTCGCCGCTGACCAGATCGCCATCACCGAGCCGCTCGGATTCGACAATGCGTACGCGCTCGCGGTCTCCGCGGAGGTCGCGACCGCGCGCCACCTCGAGACGATCTCCGATCTCGCCCGGGCGACCGACTTGAGGCTCGGTTTCAGTCACGAGTTCCTCGGACGGAGCGACGGCTTCCCGGCCCTCGCCGCGCTCTATGGCATTTCGCGCAGCCATGTGGAAACGCTGGACCACGGTCTGGCTTACGAAGCCATCGCGAAAGGCGCAATCGATGTCACCGACGTTTACTCGACGGACGCGGAGATCGAGCGATATCGCCTTCACGTACTCGTCGACGATCGACGATTCTTCCCATCTTACCAGGCTGTCCTTCTGTATCGCGAGGACGCGGCCCGCCGAACCCCGGGCGCCATGCAGGCGATCAACGCACTCGCCGGGTCGATCGACAACGAGACAATGCGTGCGCTGAACGCAAAGGCAGACCTCGAGGGTCGCACTTTCGCATCGGTGGCAGAGCAGTTTCTGAGGTCGCGCGCAGGTGCAAGCGTGAGAAGCCCCGACTTCCGGCCGTCGCTCGTCCGAGGACTGCTGGAGACCGTTCATGCCGAAGGCCCGCGACATCTCCGACTCGTCCTCTTGTCGGTCGCTCTCGCGACGCTCATCGGCGTGCCGCTTGGAATCATCGCCCACTGGGCTCCCACGGTCGGACGTCTCGTGCTCGGCGCGACGAGCATCGTTCAAACGATCCCCTCGCTGGCGCTTCTCTGCTTCTTCATTCCGCTTCTCGGAACAGGGACCCTGACCGCGCTCGCGGCGCTGTTTCTGTATGCGCTCCTGCCGATCGCGCGCAATACCGTCACCGGGCTCGACGGGATTACGCCGGCGCTTCGGGAGTCCGCCGCGGCCCTCGGCCTGGGCCGATGGGCCCAGCTGTTTCGCGTCGATCTCCCTCTTGCGTCGCAGACCATCTTGGCGGGGATCCGTACGAGCGCCGTGATCTCCGTAGGTACTGCGACACTCGCAGCGTTCATCGGTGCCGGCGGCTTTGGCGCGCCTATCAGCACCGGGCTGAACCTGGACGACACGAACCTGATTCTCGAAGGCGCGATCCCGGCGGCCTTGCTGGCGCTTATCGTGGAGGGGGGGTTCGCCATTCTCGACAGAACCGTCATCCCGAAAGGGCTACGTTTGCGAGGGGTGAGGCAGGACGCACGTGACTGACACAAGCGCGCGTCTAATTGCTGTACGGATTGCTGGGATCGTCTTCGATCTCCGTTGACGCGGCAGGAGGGAAAGCCGTGTTCTGGACGGTCCCACTCGCGTCGAGTGCCTCACCTGGAGTGGCGGCCGGGGCCGCGGCCAAATGCAGGCGGGATGCGCGCGCCCGTGCCGCGTCGTTCGTGGGATGTGGGCCCCGCGCCGCCGACGGGGTCGCTCGCGCGTCGCTCGGACCGGGCAATGGATTCGATCCCGCGGAGGCGGGGACACCGAGGACACCCACCACCGTTGGAGCGATCGGAGCCGCCGAGGGAGTCTCTGGAAGCCGCAGGCGTTGATCCGAGATCCTCCATCCGAGGGCTGTGAGCCCTCGGGTCACGAGGGCTGGCCGCATCGCCGCGAATGCGGTCCCAGCCACCACCACGAAGAGCAACATTCCCGAGAGCCAGAGGCCGCCTCGTCTGGGAGTCGCGAATGGCTCGTCGTCGAGCATTCCCCCCGACGAGACCACGCGCGAATCGTCGATCGTTGCGGACGAATCGGTCCGAGCCGCCGGCCCCAGCCGGCCCTTGCGTTGGATCAGTGCGATCGCGCCACCTTCGTCGCGCGCGTGAACATCGCGATGTCCGACCAAGGTCGGCGCGAAGGCAACCTCCTCGCCCGACTCAACGTGTGCCCCGCGTTCGCGTGCTTCTTCGATCGCAGCGCTCACGGCCTCCCGCCGCCGACAAGCCAGGTCGGGGAGCTCCGTCCGGAGAAAACTCGCCACGTCGTGGCTCGTTGAATTCTCTCCCAGATCCTTCATGGCGCCCTCGAGGGCACGCTGCATTCCGGCGGCGGTCGGGAAGCGCGCATCCGGATCGAGCACGGTCGAACGCTCGAGCACGCGCTGGATCGCTTGCGGCAGGTTGCGATCGATCGCGGGCGCCTCCTCGCTCATGAGCCGGCGGATCACACCGACGTCGTCCTCACCGCCGTACGGAAGACTGCCCGCCACGAGCTCGTGCAGACACATTCCGAGGGCCCATACGTCAGCTCGCCGGTCGACCGTACCCCCCTTCTTCACCTGCTCGGGGGCCATGTACTGGATCTTGCCTTTGACGATTCCGGTCCGTGTCTCGCCTTGGGTTCGGTTTTGCGCCTTGGCGATCCCGAAATCGATGATCTTCACAGCCCCGGACGCAGCCAGGAGAATGTTGTGCGGCGAGACGTCGCGGTGAACGATCTGGAGGGGCTCACCCTCGGCGTCCCGCAGTTCGTGAGCCGCATGCAGACCGGCGCAGGCGTCGGCGAGCAGACGGAGGACGATCCCCACAGGGAGCTTTGCGCCCCGTTTGGCCAACAGCCGACGAATTTTGGCAAGAGAATCCCCGTCCACCCATTCCATCACGATGAAGAGCACGTCATCCTGCTCGCCCAGGTCGAGGATCTGAGCGACGTTCGGATGGTGGATCGCGGCAGCGATCCGCGCCTCGTCGAGAAACATTTCTTGGAACTGTGCGTCGTCGATGAGCTCCGTGCGGATCGTCTTCACGGCGAACAGCTTTTCGAATCCGCGCTTGCCCCGCAGCCTTGCCAGCCACACCTTTGCCATTCCGCCGGAGGCGATGGGGCAGAGGAGCTCGTAGCGGTCGAGCCGGTCCCCTGCGCGCAAGACGGACTCGGTGGCCTCCATGAGCCCCCATCATCGCCCCTTGCTCGCCAACAGCCAACGTCCGAAGCAACAGCCCCTCTTGTCGTGGCGCCGCGCTCGAGCCCAGCTGGTCGACGGGTTGACCTTCCGTGAGTGCGCTCTTATGGCTGAAAAGCTGGCCTACCGCTCGAACTTGCCAGAAAGAGCCGCTTTCGGTCGCGTCGACGAACCGACCCGCCATGTCTCAGAGTCCAGATTGCACATCCGAAGAGCGACAAGTGAGGGGACAGGCACGACAGGGTCAGATCCCGCAGAAAACGCTCTATACCGCACAATTCGTCACGCTCCTCGGTCTGCAGCTTGCCTTCGGATTTTCGTACTCCACGTTCTATCTCTTGCCGAAGTTCATGGCGGTCGAATTGGGCGCCACGCCGGTTGCGATCGGCGCGGTCACCGGAATGTTCGGGCTTTCGGCACTGATCGCGACTCCGCTCCTCGGCGCCGGCATCGACCGCCTGGGACGGCGCCTCTTCATCCGCGCCGGCTCGGCGCTGATGGTCATCACCGCGTTTGGCTTTCTGGTCGTCCATGACGCCGGAATTCTGGCGGGCGCTCTCCGATTGATGCA
>JALYHX010000111.1 GCA_030776305.1 Myxococcota bacterium | reverse complement strand
ACGGCGCGGACGTCGTCCTCGGTCAGGGTCGGGAACTCGCGAGTGATCGACTCGATGCTCGAGCCGTGAGCGAGGTGGCCAAGGACGACTCGCACGAGAACGCGGGTCCCCCGGATGACGGGCTGGCCGCCACAGATGCTCGGGTCACGAACGATGCGGTCAGCGTTCAGCGCTCGCATGGGATCCGGGTTGAAGATAGCACCGCCGGCACGGCTCCTCCTCGTCTTCGCCTCGGCCGGCGGCGCTCGCCAGCCGCGTCCTCCACGCTCGCCCTGCGCTTGCTCGCGGCCGCGGCTTCGGCTTCGCGGGCGACCCGCGCCTCGCGTCCTCGCGCATCGTGCGTCAGGAAGTGATCCGGCCGATTCCAGATGTACCGTGCCGCGGGAGCCCCATTCGAGCTCTCGAAGGCATGGGCAGTTGCGTCGGCCATGGCCTGCCGCTTCACGGCGAGGTCGCCCGGGTGGGCCGCGCAGACGGCGACCACTCGTTACTGCCAGAACGGCCTCTCGGTTTATGTCGTTTTGAATCCGTGTAGGCAATCGCTCGATCAAGCATTCGCCGACCCCACCCGCAAGTCGTCGACTCTCAATGCTTGATCTTCCGCGACCCGTCCGCCTCGAACTCGTCGTCCGAGACGAGCGTTCCGTCACTGGCCCAACGCTTGGCCCTCGTGGGCCTGTCGTCCAACCACTGCTCGACGCTGGCCGCCTTGCCGTTGTCCCACCAGGTTCGCGCCGGGCCGCTGCGCTTTCCGAGGTGGTAGGTGATTTCGCTCTCGCGCCCGCCGCCCCTGTAATAGGTCCGGATCAGGCCGTCCGGGCTCCACGCTCGGAAGACGAACCCATAGTCGCGATTGTCGCGAAGGACGAAGTCGCCCTCGAGGGCCACTTTGCCCGCGTCCCAGAACTCTCTCACCCGCTTCTTCTGGTGGCTCTCGTAGGTCTCGTCGAGCGACGGGTTGCCGTTGAGGTACCACTCGGTCACATGCGTCATCTGTCCCGCCGTCCAGACGATCTCCTTGACCGCCTTCTGGCCATCGTCAGCGTACGTGATCTCGTTGCCGTCCTTGACCCCACCATCCCAGTGGAGGATCGACGAGACCTTGCCGTCGGGGCGTAAGATCCGCTCTTCGCCCTGTTTCTTGCCGTCCTTGAACGAGACCTCGCTGCGGGACGCGTAGGCGCTCGTCCCGGCGCCCTCCCGCTGCAGGACGCCATCTCTCCAGGTGAGAACGCGCGCCACCTTGCCGGTGCCGTCGTAGATTGAGGTCGTCACCGGGCCGTCGAAGCCGCAGGGCTTGCGCAGCTCCGGGTCGTCCTTGGCCGCCGGAACGCAATTCAGGCGCGTGACGTGGCCGTCCTCCCGAGTTTCGATCTCGGCGGGGCCGCCCGCGAATTTGTGCATGTAGCTCGCAACCCCACCGTCGGGGCGAAGTTGCTTTCGCCACACGAGATCGCCGCTGTCGTAGGACGCGATGGACGTGACCTTGCCGTTCTGGACCGTGCGCTCCTCACCGTGCCGCTTGTCGTCCCGGTAGGTGGCGCGGCGGCTGCCGTTGAGGGTGGTCTGGGTGAGAAACCCCGTCATGTGGCCCTTGTCGATCCGCAGATCGATGAAGACCACCCCGTCCTTCCAGCACCGCACCTGCGCGTCCTCTTTGCGCCGCGAGTACGGGTCGTACACGTTTTCGTCGTACGCCACCTTGTCGCGGCCAACGAGACAGTACGTCGTCGTGCTGGTCACGGGGTTCGGCTGACGCGCGAGGTCGTGCCACGCTTGGTCGGCGTAGGGATCGTCAGCGGTGGGTGCGATCGTCGTGCCCACCAGCGACTCGAACTGTCTCCGGCTGCGAAGATACGGCTGCTTCTCTTCGAACGCGCGCCCGACGGTTAAGGCTCCCGACGTGAGGCCGAGCGACCCGACGCTGCCGGGCACGCCCTTGCACACGACCTTCGTGATCCTCGCGGCGCGGACGGCGGCCCTGCCTGCCTCGGTCTTGCAGGCGTACCAGAGGTAGCGCAGAGGCTCGTTGCACTCGTTCTCCCCGTCGGTCTGGTCGTACCCGACGTCCTTGTTGTTCCGGGCCAGGGACTCGCCGTCGTACGCGAGCGATAGCGGCACGCCGCAGGCAACGGAGATCTTGGGGACGACGTCTTCCTCGGCCCGATGCTGGGCCCCGGCGGGCTCGTTGCCGGCCAACGCCGACGCCGCCAGCGAGACGAGGCCGGCGAGCGACGCGGCGAGGGGCGCGAGACGGCGACGCATCGGGTCACGGTACACGATCCCGCCCCCTACGGTTGCTAGCTCCACCGCCTCTGCGATGAAGCCGCTACCGCTTGCGCACGCATTCGATCCTCTCGACCATCCCCGGGTGTCGAAGTGCGTGTCGACGCGTGCGCTACGGCGTGGGCCGTCGTTGTTTTGTGTCGGGGTCGACTGGCTGCAGCGGTGGACGCGCGGCGCGCCATGCGGCTTGAACACGCTCGTCCGAGTCGCCCGCGGGATCCAGGTCACGCGCGGCGCTCAGGAGGTCGACGCAGTCCTGCCATTGTCGGTGTTCACACGCGGCGAACGCGCGAAGGCGCATCTGCTGGGCGGATCGATTCGCAAGCGGGGCGGACGAGGCGTCCGGATCGTGTCTGAGCAGGCCCATCACGAAGGGGACACCGACCCCTGCCATGATTGCCATCGCGAGCGCCGCGGCGAGGAGCATCGCCCATCGCGGGGCGATGGATCTCGGCGGTGCGGGCGGAGGTCTGGGCACCCAGGCTCCACCCTCGGCGCGCCTCTCGCGGAGCGCGGGGTGAATCTTGTGCAGCGCGTCCGCCCGGGCGTCGAGCTCTCGCAGGTCGACACCCGCCGCTTCGAGCTCGCGCCGGCGCTGCTCGCTGCTCATCGCGAGCACGCGCTCCATCTCGGCGGCGACCCGCGACTCTTCGTCGGTCTCCGAGTCCTCGATGGCCTTCAGGATTTCTTCGGGAGTTCGCTTGGGCATTGCTTCTTCTCGCGCTGGCGGATTCTTCTCAAGTGATCTCGGAGCAGCTCGGTCGCGCGGTAGACGCGCTCGACCGGGACACTCAGGGCGCGTGCGATGTCGGCGGGCTTCTCGATACCGTCGGCCTCGCAGCGGAGAACGCGAGCGGCCACCGGATGCGCGGCGACGCTCGCCTCCAGTTCGGCGAGCTCGCGCCGGGCGCTCGACTGCCGGTCCTCGTCTTCCGCGTGATCGAGCGTCTCGTCCTCGGGTGAGCCCACGCTCGTCCCGACGATTTCGCGGTGGAAGCCCGCGTGCGCGGTGGCGTCTCGCTGGGGAGCTTTGCTGGCGTGCTGGTGGTGCAGCAGACTCATGGCAATTCCGATCACGTGCTTCCAGAGCGGCCGCTTGCCGGTCCAGCGGCGCGTCGTCATCAGGGCCTCGAAGGTGTCCTGCACGATCTCGTCGGCGCGGATCGTGGACTTCGTGATGCCGAGCACCACGTGATGGACCGATTCGACCAGGTCGCGGAGCTCTTCTCTCGACACCGACGCGAGCTCCGGACACGGCGTGCGCCGTGGTGTCGTCGTCGTCGCGGGCGGCGGCGGCGATGTTCCATCCGGATCGATGGGAGGCAGGTCGTCGGGTTCGAGGCTCACGGGCGCGGCCTTCCTTGGAGGTCGTCAGAGTGCAACCCAGTGGACCGAGGGGGGCGGGGAAGGAGCCTATCCGCGCCCCCCTCGTATCCGGTTCTCGCCTAGGCATTCGGCTTGGTCGGCGGCGTCACGGGCGCCGGTGTCGTGCCGCTCGTGGCGGTCGGCGCGGTGCCCTTGACTGCCTTCTTCTGCTTCTTGCCCATCGTATTGCGCGCGGTCCGCGTGGCCTTACTCTTGACCAGCGCCGTCGCCTTCGTCGTCACCTTCACCTTG
>JALYHX010000110.1 GCA_030776305.1 Myxococcota bacterium | reverse complement strand
GGCGAGACGCTCGTTCCTTTTCGCGTGCTGACGCGACTCAATCGCGTCGAATACGACAACACGGCGCGGGATCTGCTGGGCGACACGTCGCACACCGCACTTTCAATGCTCCCCGCCGATTTCGAAGATGGGGCCTTCGACAACAACGCAGCCGCCTTGAACATCGACCCATCGCTCTCCTCCACGTACATGCAATTGGCCGAGACCATTGCGGAAAACGCGATGGCTCCCAATGGACTCGGACGTAGCCTCGTACTGACGTGCGGCACCACGGACGCTGGCTGCGCTCGGCAGGTGGCCAGCGGCTTCGCAGCTCGCGCCTGGCGCCGACCCGCGACGACCGGCGAAGTGGACAACTTGCTCGGCGTTTACACGGCGACGCGCACCGCTGGCTTCTCGTTCGACAACGGGATCCAGATGCTCGTCGAGAGCGCCCTCATGTCGCCCAACTTCCTGTTCAGACCGGAAATTGACCCGATCAGCGACTCGAAAAGCCAGCACCCGGTTGCGCCGTATGAGCTCTCCAATCGGCTGTCGTATTTTCTCTGGAGCACCATGCCCGATGCGACGCTCCAATCGGCGGCCGGCAACGGCCAGCTCGCAACGCGCGACGGGGTCATGCAACAGGTCAAGCGAATGTGGACGAATCCGAAGGCCGAGGCGTTCTATTCGCGATTCCCGGGACTCTGGCTCGGAACGTTGAACATCACGGCTGCGAAGCAACCGGATCCAACCATCTACCCGCAGTTCGACGCGAGTCTCCAAACTGCAATGCAAGGAGAGACCGCGGCCTTCATGAGGGAGTTCATCACTCAAGACGTGAGTTTCTTCGACTTCCTCAACGCGAAGTTTACGTACGTCAACCAGCGGTTGGCTCAGTTCTACGGGATCCCCGGCCAGTTCGGAAATCAGTTCATGCGCGTCGACTTGACCGGGAACATGGAACGTGGCGGCATCTTGACGCAGGGGTCCTACCTGCTTTCCACGTCGGCTCCTGACCGAACGTCTCCAGTTCTGCGCGGGCAGTGGGTGCTGTCGCGGATCATGGCGACTCCGGCTCCTGCGCCGCCAGCCAATGTCCCCCCCATCACCCCGGCGACCAGCACCGACGGAAAGACATTCCGCCAAAAGATGGAGGCGCACGTCTCCAATCCGGTCTGCGCAAGTTGCCACAAGATGATGGACCCGATCGGGTTCGGTCTCGAGAATTATGACGGTATCGGGAAGTGGCGGACCACCGACAACGGTCTTGCGGTCGACGCGAGCGGTACGCTTACCAACGGTCAGTCCTTCAGTGGTGCCATCGCGCTGGAGTCGATCCTCAGGAAGGACCCGTCCATACCCACGGCGGTCGTGCAATATCTCATGTCGTACGCGCTGGGTCGCAGTATCGGGACCGCAAGCGATCAATGGCTCGCCGACCAGTGTGCCGTCGGTGCGCTCGCAGCCGCGTTCCAGTCACAAGACAACAGCCGAATGGCCAGCTTCGTATCGCGCGTCGCCGGCATGGATGCCATGCGGTTGCGCCGCGCAGCCCCGTGATTCGACGCGACGGAAGAAGCCAACTCTCTTGGAGCGAACCATGAACAGTACGAAACGATGGGCGGATCGCAACCTGATGCGCGTGGGTCGGCGCTGGTTTCTATCGGCAGCCGGTATCGCGGTGGCACTCCCATACCTCGAATCGATGGTTCCGCAAAACGCATATGCCGCCGGGGCCGCGACCAAAAGGCTGTTTCTCTTTCACATGCCGGCCGGCGTGAACGTCAGCACCTGGATGCCTTCGGGCACCGGCGCTAATTTCACGTTCGGGCCAGCCATGAAGCCCGTGGCCACCGCAGGGTTGCAAGCGAAGGCCACTGTCGTGACGGGTACCAGCGCGATCGGTGGACCACGCGGTCACACGTGCGGAATTTCGGGCGTGCTTACAGGCGTGCAGTGTCAGGGCAACTCATCGACCAACGCCGTCTCTTTCGACCAGCTTGCCGCGCAGACACTCGGTGCGCAGACGCCGTTTCCGAGCATCGAGCTCGGTACGGCGCACAACACGGAGAACCCGAACGCCGAGAGCGGCTACAGCACGGTGCTCAAGGACAACTTGAACTGGGTGAACGGAAACACGCCGCTCTCGCGCGAGATCATTCCTCTCAACGCGTTCAATCGGCTGTTTTCGTTGACGCCCATGGCGCCGAGCGGGGACGCCGGTGCGGCCCAGATGCTGAACGTCAAAGACGCGATGCGAAAGAGCGTCCTGGACTATGCCCTCGCCGAGGGAAACGCCCTCACCGCGCGACTGGGAACGGCCGACCGCGTGAAGTTGGACCAGTATCTGAGCGGCCTGCGTGACCTCGAGAAGACGATTCAGACCACGCCGACCGTGGGTCAGACGGGAGTCTGCACCCCTGGAACCGCGCCGGCCGCGGGTAAACCGTCGGATATCCAGGCGCACGTCAAGCTGATGCTCGACATCATCGTGATGGCGTTCCAGTGTGGATCGACGCGAGTTGCGACGTTCGCCTACGAGCACACGACGACGGAAATTCAACATCCCTTTCTCGGAGTGAACGTGGGCTATCACCAGTCGGTGACTCACCACAACAACCAACCGGCGGCGCTCGCAAACTACACCACGGTCAACCAGTGGCTCGTCAGCCAGTTCGTCTACGCGGCCCAGAAGCTCGATGCCATCAAGGACGGCGCCGGCACGATGCTGGATAGCTCAGCGTGCATGTGCTTCAGTGAGCTCAGCGACGGCAACTCACACAGCAACCAGAACATGCCCATGCTTCTGCTCGGATCGGCGGGTGGCAAACTGCAGACGGGCAAGGTCGTCGGCGGGAGCGGGCCGAACGAGCAAGTTCACCTCGCGATTCTACAGGCGCTTGGCGTTACGGCGCAGACGTTCGGGCGTGCCAAGGGGCCGCTGGCGGGAGTTCTTGTCTAGCCAGCAAGCCATTGCTCAGCCGAGGCGAGGGCGAAGCGGGTCAACCGACGAGCATAGGTCCAGACTCTCGGCGGTACTGCAGCGGTCGATATCCTAGCCATTCACCTCGGCGCGGGTGGTGGTCGAAGCAGTGTTCGCAGATCACGATCTGCTCGTGGCTCACGAACACTTTGGGATCGCCGACTCGGCCCGAAATGAGATGCCAGCACGCCATGCAGGTCGAGTGGTCGCTCATCGGTCGGTTTTGCTCGCGCTGCTTTTGGGTGTCAAGGGTGGGCGGCCGCACGGCTCGACCGGCGGCACGAGAGAGCTTTTTTCCGCTACCAAGCAAGCCACGTCTTCGTCAGCCACGTCCGCAGCGGACTGCGGCGCGACGTCGCATAAGCGCGAGCCGCCATCTTGATCGCTTGCGACTGGGTCGGATAGGGCTGATTCGTATTCGCCAGAGCCAGGAGATCGAGCCTCGCGCTCATCGCGAGGGAGATCTCGTTGATGAGGTCACCCGCATGTCGGGCGACCACGGTTGCGCCCAAAATCTTCCCGGTGCGCTGCCGGACATGCACCTTCACGAAGCCTTCCTCCTCGCCGTCCGCGATCGCGCGGTCGACCTCGTGCATCAACACCGTGAAGGTCATGACGGGGATGTTCTGTCGCCGGGCGTCGGTGACGTACATGCCTACATGAGCAATTTCCGGGTCGGTGAAGGTACACCACGGGGCTATTTCGCTGCTCAGCCGCCGGCGACCACGAAAGAGCGCGTTGGCCACGACGATGCGTGCGGCGGCGTCCTCGACGTGTTGGAACTTGCTCGTACCGCAGACGTCGCCCGCGGCGAAGACGTGCGGATTGCTCGTCCGCATGAAGTCGTCGACCGAAATACCGTGCACGGGGTCGTATGCCACACTCGCGGCCTCGAGGTTCAGCCCCTGGACGCTGGGGACGGTGCCGACGCCGACGAATATCTGGTCGACCGCGACGGTGCGTTTGCCGCCGGCGCTGACGAGATCGGCGGCCTTTTCGCTGCCGTTCGCTCGCACTTGGGTCGTTTGGGTGTCGAGGTGAATCTCGATCCCATCCTCTACCAAAGCATCGGAGAGAAGCTGCGCTGCGTCCCGCTCTTCGTTCACGAGAAACATCGGCTCGTCCTGGACCAGGATCACCTGCGAGCCCAGCCGGGCAAACGCTTGGGCGAGTTCGCACCCGACCGGGCCCCCGCCGATGACGAGCAGCCTTGCTGGACACTCCGTGAGATCGAACACGTCCTCGTAGGTCAGGTATCCGGCTTCTTCGAGTCCGGGGATCGGCGGACGCCGAGGCCGCGCGCCCGTCGCGATCAGCGCCCTCCTGAATCGAAGCACGTTGCCGTTGACGCTTACGGAGTCGGTGCCGGCGAAGCGTGCCTCGCCGACGAATACATCAATCCCCATCGCGGCCAGTCTCTCCGCCGATAGATTGTTGCTCATCCGCGCCCGAATGCGCCTCACCCGCTGCATCACCCCAGGAAAGTCCACCACGATCCGGTCAGGCGTCTGCGCGCCGAACCTCTCCGCGTCGCGCATTTCCCGGTAGAGGCGAGACGTGCGAATGATCGTCTTCGATGGGATGCACCCCGTGTTCAGACACGTGCCACCCAGGACGTTGCGCTCGACGAGCGCGACTTTGGCACCATGGCGCGCCGCGGTCACCGCCGCGACGAGACCCGCGGGTCCCCCTCCGATGATGAGCAGATGGTAAGCGCTTGGTGGACCCGCGACCCGGGGTGGAGGCGACATC
>JALYHX010000109.1 GCA_030776305.1 Myxococcota bacterium | reverse complement strand
ATGCAGCGGCGCTGCCAATGCCAACGCGGCCTCACATCCCAGTGTCCTCGCGGCCCTTGCCACCCCCACTGCATCCGCCGCCGATACCGATCGGCGCGCGTGAATGGGCGCTGCTGGCCACGGTGCTCTACGCAGACCTGTTCGAATCGGCGCTGCCGCTCGCGGAGGCGGTGAGGGGATGCCTGGGCTTCGCACCGGACGAGGCGGAGCTGCGGCGGCTCGCCGCCGGTCCCGCGCTCTCGTCGTTGCTCCGGATTCACCCGGATGGCTTCCTCGTTCTTGCCGGGCGCGATCAGCTCGTCGACGCCGTCCCGGAGCGCGAAGCTTTGACGCGGGCACTTCTCGAAAAGAATCGCGCAACGCTGCTGCTGCTGTCGGCGCTGCCTTTCGTCCGGGCGCTCATTCTCTCCGGTGGGCTGGCACACAAGAACCCCGGTACCCGCCCGGACGTCGATCTTTTCGTGCTCGCCGCCGCCGGTCGTGCGTACACGGCCTACACGATGCTCTTCCTCGCAACGCGCCTGACCGGCACGCGCCGCCTCATATGCCCGAACTATCTCGTGGACGAGCGGGAGCTCGCCGTCGCGTACCACCGCGACGTATTCACTGCGCACCAGCTGGTCTCGTCGTTGCCCTTCGCAGGACAGCGGTCGTACGAGGCTTTCTGTGACGCGAACGCGGAGTGGGTGCGACGGTTCTTCCCGGCCTTCGTGGCACGGCAGGGGACGGCGACGGCTCCGACGGGCGTCTCTGCCGCGTGCCAATCGGCCGGCGAGCTCGCGCTGCGTCCCATCGCACCACTGATCGAAGGGGTTCTTCGATTCGTGTGGCGTATTCGATTGCGCCGTCGCGCTGCGGCGGCGGCTCATGCGGATGTGGTGCTCGCCGACGGCATCTTGAAGCTGCATCTGTCGGACTACCGGCGCCGCGTCATGGCTCGCTTCTCGGAGCGACTCGAGGCGCTTCGCACGCAGCTCGGCTCCGAACCGCACTTGCAGCGCCCGGACCGTGACCGGACCGCGCCGTGAGAGCGGCCGCGATCCACCTGGCGTTGCTCGCGTCCGTCGCCGGTGTGCTCGTCGTTCTCCTGATCTTCGCACCCGGGCTTCAAGCGCCGTTTCTCGTGCCGAAGCGCGCGGCACTCGAAATCTCGGCCTCGGTCGGTCTGCTCGGATTCGTGCTGTGCCGGGCCTCGACGGGTCGGCCGCGCTGGACGGGATCGGTCACGGCGGGTGCTCTCCTCGTACTCGCGACGTCCGGGATCGCGTGGATGGCTGCGGCGAGCCGACCCGGGGGAGCGCCTTACGCGGTAGACGCGCTCGCTCGCTGGGGATCGCTTTTCGGCATCGCGTGCGGTGCCAGCGTGCTGGCGGACATCCCCGACGCGCGACAACGCGTGCTGGAAGGCACGGTGATGGGGGCGGCTGCCGTTGCCGCGATCGGTCTCCTGCAGCACCTGGAGATTCTGCCCTTCGCGATCCCCGTCATTAGCACGCCAGGTTCGACGTTCGGTAACCGCAACATTGCAGCGGACGTCATGGCGATGGCCCTGCCCCTGGGCGCCGGCGCTGCTTTCGGCAGACCACCGCGAGCGCGGATCTCGATATTTTGCGCAATGGCGCTCATTCTCGGGTTCCTCGGCGTGACGCGCGCGCGAGGGGCGTGGATCGGTGGCGTGTGCGGACTGGGGACGACGATCGTTCTCTTGCGGCGTGGATGGTTGCGTCCTCGGAACATCGCGGCCGTTGCGGCGGCCCTGGTTGCGCTGGGGGTCGCTGCATCGATGCCCGGGCGCTTCAATGCCCGCGATGTCGGCGACAGCAAGCGCTACTCGAGCATCGGCTCGGTTCTGAAGGAGAGCTTCGACACTCGGTCCACCGCGCTTCGAACGCGGCTGGGTCTTTGGCGCCGCACGGCGCAAATGGTCCGGGACAACCCTCTCTTCGGGGTGGGGCCGGGCAACTGGCCGGTCGAGTTTCCCCGGTATGCTGAGCCTGACGCTGCACGCGACGGAGTGCTCAGCGCGACGCTCGCCCCCCGGCAGGCGCACGACGATCTCCTCGAACGCACCGCCGAGACAGGTATCTTCGGCCTGATTGGCCTCGGCTTTCTCGCTGTCGCGGTGACGCTCGCCGTGCGCCATCGCCTGGCGGCCGGCGACGAACAACCAACGCGGACCGGCCCGGCGGCTGCCGCAGGCGCTCTTGCGGCAGTGACGGCCCTGTCGATCGTCAGTTTTCCACTGGAGATGCCCGGAACGCTCGCGATGACGGGTCTTGCGCTGGGGTTCGTTGCGGGGATTCCTCCGTCGGGCGGCCCGGCCTGCCCGACGCGTGACGTGCCCATCCGAATCCATGCCCTGGGAGTGCTGGCACTCGCCCTCTTCATCGTTTCGGCGGTCCGTGCAGAGCGCAGCATTCGAAGCAGTCGGTGGCTCAACGTCGCCGAGCACGCCATGAGTCGCGACCCCGCACCAATCGCCGGGGCCCATGCCCTTGCGGCTCTTAACCTGGCGCTCGACGCAAGACCCGACGACCCACGCGTGTGCCTGCGGGCTTCGCAGGTGCTGCTC
>JALYHX010000108.1 GCA_030776305.1 Myxococcota bacterium | reverse complement strand
GCGTTGCTTGGTGAACCCGTGGCGGCGCCTAGTGCCAACCGCTACCAGGGCCTCTCGCCAACGACGGCAGCGCACGTCGTCAAGCAGCTCGGTGATGCGGTCGACCTCGTGCTCGACGCAGGCGATTGTGAAACGGGAATCGAATCGACGGTCGTCGACGTGCGCGGATCGTTCGCGCGCGTTCTTCGTCTGGGTGCGATCGATCTCGCTGCGCTTCGGGCGCGTCTTCCCGACCTGGATGCGCGCCCTGAGCGAGCGGCCGCGGAGGCGCTGCGTGCCTCGCCTGGAATGGGTGCACGCCACTACGCTCCGGATGTTCCACTCGTACTCGCTGCCAGTCTTGAGGAAGCGCAGAGCGCCGCACGGGCGCTCGCCGCTCGGGGTGGTCGCATCGGTCTCGTCATTCACGAGGCCATTGGCGCCTTCTCTACCGAGGCGCTCGTCCGTCAGCTGCCGCGAAAGCCGGTGGAGTATGCACGCCTTCTCTATCGCACGCTGCACGATCTGGAGGACGAGGGCGTTGACGGAATCGTGGTACAGGCCGTTCCGACGGATGACGCTTGGGCGGCGATCGCCGACCGCTTGCGGCGAGCGGCCTCTATCGATTGATTCGGAGACCTTGGCCAACCTTCCTCACGAGCGCGACAGCGCCGCTCTCATGACAGGGTGCTTGGCCAGCAAGCGAAGCGCGATCGCGAGCTTCGTCTTGCCGGGTTCCATCTTGTGCCATGGGGACGCCCCGCTGGGATGCGGGAGCGCGATGACGTCCACCTCGCGGCCATGCCAGCGCGTGCGCTGCTGGGTACCGACGATGTCGACGAGCGGGGCCTTCAGGCCTAGTACTTGCTCGATGGCAAGCGTACCGACCGCGATGACGAACTCGGGCTCCAAAATGTCGGCCTCGCGGGAGAGCCATGTGCGGCATCGCTCGACTTCTTGCGTGTCCGGTCTCCGGTCGCCGCCTCCGCCGGCCTTCCCCGGAAAACACCGCGCGACGGCCGCCATGTAAACCCGCGCTCGGAACGTCTCCTCGTTGACGCCGAGCGCCTCTTCGAACCAGCGGAACATCGTGCGACCGGCGGTCCAGGCGAAGGGCCGCCCAAAAGAGCCTTCGCGTGGGCCCGGGGCCTGCCCCACGAGCATCACGCGGCTTGCGATCGGCGCGCCGTGGACGACCGGGCCGATCATCTTGGGACAGGAACGACAGGCCTCGAGCTCCCGGTGCAAGAGTCTGAGGGCGCGCGATCCAGCGCCAGTCGCTTGGAAGTGGCTCCCGATGTCCATTTCACACTTCTTGGGACTCATCGCCGATGCGCAGCCCGGTCCTCCGCACCCTCTTCGATGTCCGTCTCGCTCCGCGCTTCATCGATTCGTACCTGCTCTGCGATCCGAACCCGGTCATCGAACGACCCTGGCGTCCCCGTGGCGCGGTACCAAATCACTCCCTGCTCGTCAATGTCGACCGCGAGGCGTTCGGGGTCGCCTTTGGCGAGGGCCGTGAGCATGGCATCCGCGTGCGCCACGTCGACCCCGAGGGCGCGTGCGGCATCCCTTGCGGTCACTGCCCCGCGGTGCGCCGCCAGCGCGAGGAGCGCGTGCTCGTGTGTGGTGCGCTCCTTGTCGGAGCCGGAGCGGCTGAGGAGTCGCCCACTTCGGACGAGCACGATGCCCGTGACGAGAACGACGAGAGCGATCGGAAGCGCGACTGCCAGCGCGACCGCGACCGTCACGAGTGCGTAGAGAAGCAAGCCCAGCCCGAGTGCGATCGAGAGTCCGACGAGAAGGATACCCGCGCCGGCGACACTCGCGACGGCACCTCCCACCCTCGATGGCTTTCCTGCGAGATTCACGGACGGGCTTGAGAGACCAGCAAGGGGCGTGCGTACCCCACCGCATGCGGTGCAATACGGCAAGGGGCCGCGGTACACGATGGGGGCGTCCCGTCCGCAATGAGGGCACATGGTCAGGAGAGAATGGGGGCGCTGGAGCGCGCGTCAAGGGGCGGGAAGCACAGCACGCCTAGCGCTCCGAGCATCTGCCGATTACAATGTCGCCTTCCGCATTAGGACGGCTCATGGTCGACAAGGTAAAGAAGATTTGGCAGGACGGGCAGTTCATCGATTGGGACTCTGCAACGGTCCCCATATTGACCCACTCGCTGCATTACGGGCTCGCGGTCTTCGACGGAATGCGCGCGTACAAGCGTACCGATGGGGGGACCTTTGTCTTTCGTCTGCGCGAGCACGTCGATCGACTCTTCGACTCGTGCAAGATGTGCTTGCTGAAGCCAGACTTTACGCGCGAGCAAATCATGAGCGCGTGTGTCGATGTGCTCCGGGTCAACGGCATGTCCGACGGGTACCTCCGCCCGATGGTCTATATCGGCGAAGGCGCGATGGGAATCTACGCGCCCACCAACCCCATCCATACGGCGGTCATCGCATGGAAGTGGGGTGCGTACCTTGGGGAGGAAGCGCTGAAAAATGGTATTCGCACCAAGATCAGCTCCTTCGCGCGTCATCACATCAACGTGGGACTAGCGAAAGCAAAGATGACCGGCCAATATACGAATAGCGTGATCGCCAAGCGCGAGGCGAAGCTCGGGGGGTACGACGAAGCGATCTTGCTCGACGTGAACGGTCACGTGAGCGAAGGGTCGGGCGAGAACATCTTCGTCGTCCGCCGCGGCGTCATCCACACGCCAGATCTGTCATGTTCGATCCTCGAGGGTGTCACGCGCGACACGGTCATCACGCTCGCGCGCGAGCTCGGGCTGAAGGTCGTCGAGGGACGCATTACGCGCGATCAGCTCTGGGTGGCCGACGAGGTCTTCTTGACCGGGACCGCTGCCGAGGTGACGCCAGTGCGCGAGGTCGACAACCGAATCATCGGGGAGGGCGGGGTCGGGCCGATTACCAAGCAGATCCAGACGCGGTTTTTTGATGTCGTTCGCGGCGGTGATGCTTCGCACCCCGAGTGGCTGACGCGGGTGTGACATCTGGCTTTGACGACAAGAAGAAGATAGGAAGCTGCTTTTTGCTTCCCATCTTCCTTTCTGCGGTCGGGTCGCTTTGCGAGTGCGCCTCGACATCGCCCCCTGTTTCCGCTCCGAGGCAATCGGTGCCCGATAGGTTTCTCGACGAATCGGCGCCGCTGCATCGGTATCACTCGAAGCGGCTCGCCATCGGCGTCCCTTTGCCCGATGCGCACGGCTGGCGCATCGACGACCACTCTCAGCCCGAGCTCGTCGCCATACATCCTCCTACGCGTTCGCGCGTCGTGGTGTCCGTCTTTCGCGCGGACGAGCTCGTCGGGCGGAGCCAGTGCGAGGCGGTGGCACGCGCGCGCATGCTCGTACCCACCGGCGATCTGCGGACGCTTGAGGACGAGGCACTCCTGACGCAGCGAACGTTCGACACGCGCGTATGGGTCGCCGTCGATCCGGGCGGTGGTCCCGATCACCCGCTGGTCGGCTATGTAATGGCGTTCGGCGGGTTCTTGCGCAAATGCTTTGCGTTCGTCTTTTCGACCCAGGTCGACTCCGCGGGAGACGAGCCTGTTCTCTCCTCGCGTCTCGCGCTTGCCAGAGCGCGGATCCTCGGCGGTCTCGAGCTCGATGCTTTCGATACAATCGGACGCGATCCGCCGGTGGATCCGCTAGTTCACCCGGCGCACTGACGTGCGGGGACTGCTGATCTGCGCGATTGCGCTGGCATTCGGTTTTGCGGGTTCGATGCCGCTCGCGGGTCCCATCTCGGTCATGGTCGTCTCCCGCGCCGCGCGTCGAGAGTTCGGAGACGCCTGGCGTATCGGTGTCGGCGCCGCGGTCGCCGAAGGGATCTATGCGGCGGTCGCTTTCTGGGGATTCGCCACGTTCCTGGCTCGACACGCGATCGTCGTTCCGATCTCGCATGGAGTCACAGCGTTGGTTTTGGTAGTCCTCGGTGTGCGCTTCGTCTTGTTTGCCTCGCGCGAACAGCCTAAGTCAGAGGAGAACAAGGCGGGGAGCGCCCTTCTCGGTTTCTCGATTTCGGTCCTTAACCCCACGCTCCTCGCGAGCTGGAGCGCGATCGTCGCCTTTCTTTACTCGAAGGGTCTGCGTGAGTTGCCGAGCGCGTATGCGATCCCGTTCGGTTTGTGCGCCGCCGCCGGCGTGGGGGCGTGGTTCGTCTTGCTGGTGGGAGCCCTGCGTAAGTACGAGGGAACACTGCCCCGCCTAGGTCTCACTATGATCGTGCGATTCCTGGGGATTGTACTTCTGGTGCTCGGCCTTTGGTCTGGCGTTCAGCTCGTGCAATGGCTCGTCGGAGACCGCGACGCGCTCAAGGTGGCGCGCTCGTCGCGAGACGTTCGTAGCCTTCGTACGTTCGCTGCCGGCGAAGATTGACCACTTTCTCGCTCGGCGACCTGCGATCGCATACCGTGCTGCCATGGACACGCGCCGCGCGTCCGTTTCGCTCTTGGTCGATCGCGCGCACTATGACTGCGTCACGCTCGCCATTGCGGGCGCGCGAACGTCCGTCTGGATCGCCACGGCGAACGTGAAGCAGCTCATGGTAGAGGCTCCCATCGGCACACGGGACAGGGCGCGGGGTCGCTACGTGCCGATCCTGGACACGTTGCAGTCCCTCTGCGATCGCGGCGTGCAGGTGCGTTTGCTTCATGCGGCCCGCCCGTCGCGTCCTTTTTGCGAGGAGCTCGCTGCACGATCACGACGGCTGCTGCCGCCAGCTTTCCAGATGCGCGCTTGCCCCCGTGTGCACCTGAAAATGATCGCCGTCGACGGCGCGCTCCTTTATCTGGGGAGCGCGAACTTCACAGGCGCGGGGCTTGGTGCCAAGGGAGACGGGCGTCGCAACTTCGAGATGGGCATCCTTACGGACGACGAGTGGATGCTGGACGCGGCGCAGGCACGTTTTGAAGCGATCTGGCGCGGGGCCGAGTGCGGGTCGTGCCGGCTGCGCGGCAAGTGCCCCTCTCCGCTCGACGCCCTGCGCCAGTCAGCGTTGCAAGCGCCGCGCGGTCGCCGCCGGTTGCCCGCTTGGACGTCAGTCACCCTCCCAGAACCGCGCGCGCGAAGGCGAGACCGAGCACACCTGCGGCCATGCAACCGATGACCGTCACGCCCACGTTGAGAAGTCCGATCTTCCAGGCGCTGTCGCGAAGGAAGGCCAGCGTCTCCCAATTGAATGCCGAATACGTCGTGAGTCCGCCCAAGAATCCTGTCGCGAGCGTCGCCCGGGTGTCCGCAGAAATGATGCGCTTGGCACTCGCGTACGCAACAACGGACATGAGAAAGCAGCCGACGACGTTGACGGCCAGGGTAGCCCAGGGGAACGACGCGCCGATTGCAGAGCGACGTGCGGTGAGGCCCACGACGTACCGGGCGCCTGTACCCATCGCTCCGGCAAAGCACACCCAGAAGAAGCGCGTCATGGTGGTCGCCAGCATCCATGACCGCACGATGCGCGGTGCCTAGCGCGGGCTCCCCTTCTTCGTCAGCATGTCCGCAAGGGTGAATCGCGCCTCCGCCTTGAGTTGCTGGCGGTACTGCTGATAGGCGCTTCTTTCCTGCTCCTCGCTGAGGGCCTTGATCGAGAGCTTGACCTCGCCGCGGCGCGGATCGACTTCAACCACCTTCGCGTCGACGTCCTGATTGACTTTGAACGCCTTCCGGAGCTCGGTCCCTCGCGGCGTCCCTGTCCCCGCCGACGTGATGTATCCGCGCGCATTGCGTCCGGTGACGCCCAGGATACGGACCACCAGACCGCCGCTTTCGATCGTGACGATCCGCACTTTCACCGGCTTGTGTGGCACGACCCTTTGGGCCGGTTCGTTCGCAAAGTCCCCGTGTGGCGCCGGATGTAGCGCGATCTTGTGCTGGACAGAATCGACATTGGCGACGATGACATCGATGGGGTCGTTGACCTTGACCACATCGCTCGGACTCTCGATCCGCTTGATCGACAGGTCTTGCGTGTGAATGAGGCCGTCGATACCCGGTTCCAGCTCGACGAACGCACCGAATGGCTGCAGGCGCACGACCTTCGCGGTGTGACGCGTGCCCTGGGCATACTTCAGCGCAACCTCTTGCCATGGGTCGGGGATGGTCGCCTTGCGCGACAACCACACCTTTCCACGGTCATCCACCTTCATGACCCTCACGCGTGTCGCCTCGCCAGCTTTGAACACGTCGCTGGGGCCATCCGAGCGGTTGTGGCTCATCTCCTGAAGGGGAACCAATCCTTCGATTCCGCCGACGTCCACGAATGCGCCAAATGCGACGACACTGCGCACCACCCCGTCGAGGTCTTCTCCAACCTTGAGTCTAGCAAGGGCCTCGATTCGGGCCTGCTTTGCCTCTTCTTCGATGATCGACTTGCGGGAGAGAACGACGTCCCGTCCGCGCCGCGCATACTGCGTGACGATGAATGGAAGTCGCTTGCCCACCAGATAGAAGAGGTCCGCTCCCATACGCATATCCACGTGGGATCCCGGCGCGAAGGCGCGTAGACCATCGACGTCGACCTCGATGCCGCCTTTGATGACTCCGGTCACCAGCGCAAGCATCGTCGTCTTGTCCTGGAAGGCCTTTTCTACGACAGGCTTGACCCGTTCAGCGCGGTTCGGATGATGAGTCAGCACGACGAGCCCGCCGCGTGCACCGTCGTTGTGCACCACCGCGATGAAATCCGCCCCCACCTCAAGAACGACGCGTGGGAGCTTCGGTTCCTTGGGCGGTTCGGGTGGGTCTGAAGGGGTTGGCGGCGTCGCCTGTACTTCGGCCGGCAGTTCGCTGCGCTCGAGATCAGAAGACGCGCCCTCAGGCTCGACCGCTTCAGGGGAGGCGGAAGGTTCGAGCACACCCCCGTTGTCCGGAGTTGGCTCCTCGGACGAGGGCTCGGCGGTCACCTTCTGGGTCGAAACGGGTGCCCGCACCGGTGTACGCGCGTCGTCGTCGTCGGGCAGGAGCATCTCGCGGCGGTCGAAAATAGCGTGCGCCTTTCCAGGAATATCGACGAGGATGGCCTCGTCGGTAATCTCGAGAATCTTGCCAAAGATGATGTCGCCCGCGTTCACGGGGGGACGCTCGCGCGGCTGGTACTTTCGCTCTTTCTTTTTGTCCTTCGCGTGCTGACCGCGGGCCGGCGAGGGCCCGGTTGTAACGTCTTGGTCCATAGGTTGAGTGTCGGCCCCCGGCTCGGAGGTCGTTTCGGTCAGCGCGACGTTCCCGCCGTGGTCGAGCGAGTCCGACGT
>JALYHX010000107.1 GCA_030776305.1 Myxococcota bacterium | reverse complement strand
GCATGTATCTGTATGCGGCAACGAGCTTCGGGCAGACGACGAACATTCGCTTCTCAGCGCCTATCCGTACCCGACCAAAGACGCGACGATTCTCGATCAGCTCGAGAAGAGCAAGACGTCGTGGATGCTCTATTCGGACGGCCCTCCCGCCGCGAACCTCGTCTACGGGGCGGATCTCTTGACACGCTGGGGCCGCGTGGTCGTCGCGCCTTTTGCGCAGTTCAAAGCCCAGGCCGCCGCGGGTCAGCTTCCGAGCGTCTCGTTCGTCGATCCGGTTCTTGCGACCGAAGTCTCGGGCGCGACCAGCGCGGACGAGCATCCACCGGGCGACATCCAACTCGGGCAGCAATTCGTAAGCGACGTCGCGCAAGCGGTCATGTCCAGCCCGCAGTGGGCGCACGTCGCACTCTTCGTGATGCACGACGAGCACGGAGGCTTTTACGATCACGTACCGCCGCCTCGCGTTTGCCCTCCGGACTCGAACGCTCCAATTCTTGCCGCGGGTGACACGACGCCAGGCGGGTTCGACGTGGCCGGCGTACGCGTCGCGCTCATCGCCGTGAGCCCATACGCGAAGAAGGCTTACGTGGGCCACCACATCTATGACCACACGAGCGTCACGCGCTTCATCCAAACGCGGTTCAATCTGCCGGCTCTCACGGCCCGCGACGCGAACGCTGAGCCCCCGATCGACCTATTCGACTTCTCGAAGGCATCATTTTCCACGCCGCCGACGATCGTCGCTGCGCCCGCGGTCGATCCAACCGAGCTCGCATATTGTGAATTGACATACGGCACTGGGATGGGCTTGGGCGACGCTTCCGCGGTCGCGGGCGACGCCTCGGTCGATGTCGCGGCGCCGACGTCAGAGGCGTCTGTGGCTGATGCCTCGATAGAGACTTCGGGCGCGGTCCCGCCGGACGCTAGCGGGCAATAGTGCCGCGTCTGCCCGTCCTTAGGCGACCCATCGTCCACCCAACGTCGCTTGATCACGCGCTCCCCGAACGACACGCGCCTCGCAAGCGCCGACGCCTCGGACAGGGACGCGCGTTTTCCGACGGACGTTTTTCCGACGGATGCTCGGATTACGGGCGAAGAACCACCCTTGGGGATTGACGCGACGGAATTCGACGCGGCCGCTGCATCGAACGGAGCTTGGGAGGTGGCGTCCGCGGCGTCCCATGCGGACGAAGATGAAGCGGTGCTCACGGCGTCGTGGTCGGGATTGCCGCCGAAGGAGGAGGCTTCCATGGCGGCATCCGCTGCCGAGTCGCCCTCGGCGGCAAGCGCGCGGTCGCTGGTGGACTCGCTCCGGCCGGCGCAGCCGCTGATCGCGGTAAGGAAAAGGCTCGCGACGCCACAACGTAGAATCCAGCGGCAAAGAACGGGTCCGCTCATTGGCTTTGGCTGACGATGACGCCCGTGCTGACATTGATCGACCAGCTCTTGTCACACGTCATCGAAACCGACGTGCCGCTGATCGTCAGCGGCAGCCAAATGTAGCGCGTATCGGGCAGGAGGTTCGAGTTCCACCGATCGCCAAGGTAGATATAGGTCGTCTCGACGCTACCGACGACCTGTAGAATGGACGTGGTTTGCGAAGCGCACGTATTGGAGCCGACTGGCGCAAAGGCCTTCCAACTCGCCCACGGGCCCGCGACCGAGCTGGCGGTGCTGTACTGGTTGTCGTTCGGCGCCCAGCCGGTCAGGTACGAACCGAAGATATAGTATGTGCCGCCCGCCTTCATCATCGCCGGCGCTTCATGGTGCGCGACGCTCGCGACCCCGCCAGTCACCGTCAGATAATCGTCTGAAAGGCTATAGATCTGCAGCACGGAGTCTGTTCGGTCCTCGCTGAGAAAATACGCCTTCGTCCCATCTTGGAAAAGATTGTCGTCGAGGCTGTCGTGGCCGAGCGGCTTCGAACCACCTTGGTAAGTGTACTGGCCGCAGACGCTGTCGCAGGTCGCCACGCCTGCCCGGCGGTCGCTGTAGCTTCCGTTATCGATGTGCATCCACATGACGTATTGGCGAGTCGAGGCATTGTAGATCACGTGCGGACGCTCCACGATTCGGTTCGGGCCAAGATCTCCGCTTGCCTGATGCGTCAATACGTCACTGACGAAAGACCAGTTCAGGAGATCGGGCGACGAATAACATCTTACGGATTGAAACGGTGCAGCGTCCGTGTCCTCGCCCAGCCAGTAGTACGTGTCGCCGACCTTGATGATGCTTTCGCTGTACGCAGCGATGGCGCCACCGCGGGTGTCATTCCACACGGCGCCCGGCGTGATCGTTACGACGGGCCCGTCGAGCGAAGCATCGGCAAGCACTCGGGCGTCGATCGCTCCGAGGTCGCTCGCGTCGGCACCGTCTGTTCTCTCCCCAGCGTCCGCGGAGCTGCGGCCGTCTGCGAATCCTGCCGCGTCCAAGCTGGCGCCGCCGTCATCGACACGTCCGCCATCACTTGGATCGGACATGCCGGAGTCTTGGGCTTCTCCAGCCGCGTCCGCGTCGGGCCCAGGCTCGGTCGCGGAGTCCTTTCCCACGCAGGCGGGGCACGCGAACGCCACCGTAAACGCGAGGGTTAGAAGGAGTCTGCGACTCATGTTCGCGTCGATCGAGCCGAGCGCCGAGCTGCCGGCGTTCAATGGCGAGGTCTCGCTGATATCCGTCGCTGACGACAGCCGGGCGTATACCGAAGACTTGCTAGCGGAGCCGCACTCGAAGGCGCGCAACAAGGGCGTACATAAGAGGCAGGCCGCACTCGGTCCGGGCCTCAATGCCGGCGAAGCCGTAAGAGAAGAAAACTGATCTTGCGGCGGAATGTATACGTTGGGTGCACAACCCGCAGTAGCGTTTCCAGACGAAAACGGCTCGGAAGAGCCAAGTTTATAAGCCGTGGTGCCGCTCGGATCGCGCTCACGCGAGCACCCTCACCCCTCGAAGTTTGGATCTTCGAGTTCCCAGTCGAAGAGGAACGACGCCGAGAGGGCCGGGCGAGGGGGACTTGCCGAAGAGTCGGGCGTGGGCCTGGTAACCATCGCGAAGCACGCTTCCGAATTGTGCATTCCGATAAGCGAAGACAACGGGGGCGAACGGCACTGCGCCGAGCGCGACACCGTTGAAAGGCGCGGGCGACAGAGCAGCCACGATGGCCGCTCCAGGGACGAACACGTCGTAAGGACGGGTCGCGAACACGAGGCCGCTCCCGACCTGCCGAGCGCGACAACTCGTCCGACGGCGGCGCTGGATCCGTACGTTCCCCGACCGAATCCCGCGAACCTAATTCCTCGCCAACACGATCTTGGAATTGTCCGGTCGGACGATTTCGCATGGTGGACGCCAACGCCATCTCGAGGCAACGTCACCCCCAGTTGATCCATCCGTCTCCCTGGCCCCATGGCCCTGCAATTGGGTGGCACCGTGGGCCTGCAAACTGGCACCCGTTCGGATGAATTGGGTGCTTCGCGATAACGTCACCTCTCGCACCCGATCTTCACGAGGATCAAGGGGCGCCCTCACGAGGCGAGCCAGCGATTCTCAACGTGGATCGGTCGTGTTGCCAACGAGGATCAGCGGCAATCCTCCTGAGGATCACCCATTGGCCTCACGAGGATCGGTCGCGATCCTCGCGAGGCGAGTCAACGATCCTCATGAGGATCACGTGTCGGCCTCGTGAGGATCGCTCATCTTCCTCATGAGGATCACGACGAATCCCAACAAGGCTACGTAACGATCCCGATGAGGAGAGTCTTCGATCCTACGAGGATCGGTTGTTGGCCTCGTGAGGACCCACGACGATCCTCGCGAGGAGATGTCGTGATCCTCGTGAGGATCGTCCCTGATGGCCTCGATCTGCTTGCCGCAAGCGCCGGCCCCGGTGCCGAGCCGCCTGCCCCAACAGTCCCTAATTCTTGCTGATTTTCATCACGGTGCCCGGCGTGAAGTAGTCCGTCCAGTACACGTGCGTTGCATCGATCGAGATGCCGAGCGGCCTGTTTTGCCCCACGGCGAGAGCGACCGAAGCACCGCCACGAGCCGGGGCCTTCATGACCGTCCCGTTGCCACCGGTCATCGCGCCTTCGTTCGTCCAGTACACATAATTCGTGTCGACCACGACGTACTGAGGATTGTTCTGCCCCGTGACGAGCGCCGACGGTGTCCCACCACTGATCGGCGCTTTCATGATCGTGCCATCGGTGTAATTCCTGCCGCTCGTGCCCGCGTTGGTCCAGTACACACT
>JALYHX010000106.1 GCA_030776305.1 Myxococcota bacterium | reverse complement strand
GTTCGATAGAGCCCGTAAGCCCGCGAGTCGGCGAGCGCCAGGTGCTCGCCTCGCGCGACGTCTCGCTCGAAAAACTTTCGCAAGAGCGGCGCGCCCGATTGGACGAGCGAGGGCGTGCAGGCTTCATCGACCATTTTGAGACCGCTATACTCGAGCAGCTCGCGCACCGCGCGACGCGTGTAGAATCGCAGGTGTGTGCGGTCCCAGAGACCCGACCACGCGTAATGCTGAATGCCAAGTAGCGTGTTGATGCGATTGTACCAAACGGCATAGTTTGGAACCGACACGATCCAGAGCGCGCTTCTCAATGCCGGAATAGCGGCAATGGCACGAATGAACGAGATCGGATCGGCGACATGCTCGAGTACATCGGAGAGCAGCAGCGCATCGAATGCTGACCCGTTGCTTTCGGAGCGCGCCCACTCGTCGAGCGTCCCGTGGAACACTTCGTCACAGGCGCGCCGCGCCAGCTCCACGGCCCGGCCGCTCGGTTCAACGCCGACCACCCGAATGCCGGGGCTGCGCCTCTTGAGCGCTCGCGCGTTCGCGCCGCAGCCGCACCCGACGTCGAGGATGCGAGCGTCGCTTCGCGCCGACAGGACATGCTTGACCACCAACGACTCGATCGCTGGGTTGGCCCGCTCGACGTAAGAATATGCCGTGCTCGCGAGGTCGAGAGGGAATGCCTTGGCGTTCATTGCGGCCCTTACCGCGAGCCGAAGACTTCGTGAGAGACTTCGGCCACCGCGAGCCTCACCGCGTCGTCGGACGTGTATCGCACGCGGAAGCCCAGGGCGGCGAGCTTATCGGGCCTCAAAAGGGAACGGGGCACGTCGCCAGGCCAGCCCTGAGGACCCTTGCCGAACTCGATTCGCGCACCCTTGTTACCGGACGCCGCAACGCAAAGTTCGGCGATTCGCTTCACGCTCGTCGAGTCGGGGGGAGCAAGATTGAAGATTGCCGGATTCTCGCCCTTGGCGTGATCCAGAACGAAGAGCAAACCGGCGACGCAATCGCTGACGTGAAGATAGGGCTTGGCCTGGCGGCCGTCGCCGAGCACGTCGAGAGTGTCTGCATTGGCCTCGAGCTTCCTGCAAAAGTCGAGGATCACCCCATGCGTACCACGTGGCCCGACCACGTTTCCGAAGCGGCAGATAAATCCCTCGATGCCGAAGCACTCCCCATATGCAGATACCAGGGACTCGCCTGCAAACTTGCTGGCCCCGTAGAGCGAAATGGGGAGATGGCCTAGATCCATCTCGCCACAGGGCTCCGCCACGTTGCCGTAAACGGTGCCGCTCGATGCGAACACGAATCGTTTCACACCATGCAAACGGGCCGCTTCGAGGGCGTTGTAGGTCGCGATCGTGCCTTGCTCGAGGTCGAGCCGCGTGCGCTCGAGCCCCCACCGCGCCTCGGGGTTTGCCGCGAGATGAAATACGACGTCGTGGCCATGCATGGCCGCGGCCAAGCCTTCGAGGTTACAGGCGTCCCCTTTGACGAGCCTGCCTTGGCCACTCGACAATGCGTCCGCGATGAACTCCGGCCTTCCGACGCTCAGGTCGTCGTAGATCGTGACCGGTCCACGAGCGACGAGGAGCTCGACGAGGTGACTCCCGATAAAACCCGCGCCACCGATGACGAATGACCGCATGCCCGACCGTTCGCCAGGCTTAGCACGACGAACACCGTGACGGATAGCGACCGAAAGGCGCGGTCGCCGGCCGCGCGCGGCGATTCACCGCCCGCCAACGTTCGCCTCACCTTCGCCAGGCGACGACGGCGGTCGAATGGAGGAGCAGGGTGAATGTAAAGGTCATGAACCCGACAATCATCAGAAGCAACCCCGTGACGCCGAGGTAGTTCGCCGTCAATTCGGGAGCCAAACGGAGCTGATGACCCAAGTAATAGACGAGGAGCGAACCGGTGAGGCCCAACCCCAGCGCAAACATGCCTCCGGAGATCGCGACCGTTCGCGTGTACGCGAAGCGCCTGAACCATCGCTTCGTAATGTCACCCGAATAGTCGAAGAACACCTGCGCCAAAATACCCAGATAAATGCACTGCAACCCGAGTGTCACCAGGGTCAGCCCGAGCAGCATCCAGTGCAACGAGAAGACGAGCGGCCCGATCTCGATGGGGCCGAACGAGAGCGGCAGCGTCAGCGCCGCCCCGGTCACTGCGAGGACGAAACCGGGACGGTAGAGAAAGAACGCCGAGCCGTAGATGAACATGGCACGCAGGTTCAGCCATGCGGCCGCCCACGGCGAGAACCATCCAGCACGCTTGTGGTGGCTGACTCGACCCTCCCGATCCTTCAGGAAGCGAATCGGAACCTCATCGGTCCTCAGCCTCATATGGACCGACTTGAGGACCATTTCCGACGCGTACTCCCACGACTGCGACCGCAATCCCATTCCTACGAGCGCGGTCTTTGTGATCCCTCGCATTCCGCAGTGGATATCGGAGAAGTGACTCGAGAAAAGAACGTTGAGGATCCAGGTCGTCACGGGCGTGCCGAGATAGCGGTGCAAGAGGGGCATGGAGCCGGGCTCGATGTAGCCCCGAAACCTCGAGCCCATGACGAACTCGACCCCTTCGCGAAACTTGGTAGCGAACGGGCCGAGCTCGCGGAAGTCATAGGTGCAATCAGAGTCGCCCATCAGAACGTACGCGCCGCGAATGAACGGCAGGCTATCGATGTACGCGCGGCCGAGCCCACGCTTCGGCGCCTTGAGCACGCGCGCACCCCGGGAGAGAGCGATCTCGGAGGTGCGGTCGGTGGAGCTGTCGACGATGAGTATCTCGCCCGTGACGCCGGCTTTTCGAAGCCCCTCCTTACACCAGTCCACGAAGTCTCCGATGGTCAACTGTTCGTTGAGCGACGGAACGACGATCGAGAACTGGGGATTCTGCGTGTCGTCCTCAGGGACGAGAAGCTCCAACTCGGGGTCGAGCGTGGAAGAGGAGCCAAGAGCGGACATGGGGACGGTGCTCGTCGGATCCGCGCCAGGGATGTGCCGAAGAAGCGGCTGGGACATGGGAAGAGCGACGGGTGAAAGGTCGCAGATCCGAGAGGCAAAGGAAAGCAGGACGGGACGGTCCCGCGCGTCTGCGGCGCATGATACAAGCGGGCCCGATGGCGCTCACGATCGTCCACCGCGTCCTGATTTCGAACCCGAGGGCCCACCTCGTGCACGTCGAGACGACGGTATCCGGCGACGAAGAACTGCCCGATGCGATCGTCCTGTTCATGCCGGTATGGACGCCAGGTTCGTACCTCGTCCGGGAGTACGCGCGGAATGTCGAGACATTCGCTGCCGAGCTGCCAGCGGTTGCAACCAAGGTGCGCAAGAGCGCGTGGCGGGTCGAGACGCGTGGAACCTCGCGCATCGTCGTGCGGTACAGGGTATACGCAAACGAGCTGACGGTAAGGACCAGCCATGTCGATGAGAGTCACGCATTTCTCGTCGGCGCCGCACTTTTTCTAGCCGTCGAGGGCGCGACAAACCTCGGGGCGCGGATCGAGATCGACGCTCCACCTGACTGGCGCATCGCGACGTCGCTGAGGTCCCTCGGCGGCGACGACGGGGGCCTGCGCCGGTTCGAGGCAACCGACTTCGACGCGCTGATCGACTCGCCCATCGAATTGGGCACGCACCGCGAGGAAAGGTTCGACGTCCTCGGAACGCCGCACCGTTATGCCATTTGGCCCGCCAGCGCGATCGAAGATGTCGACGCGCGACGGCTCGTCGACGACACGAGGACGATCATCGAGCACGAGGCGAAGCTCTTCGCGGGGACGCTCCCTTACGACACGTACGATCTCCTGTTGCATTTCGCGCCACGCGGCCGGGGGGGCCTCGAGCATCGCGCGAGCGCGGCGCTGATCGCCCCGCCAACGAGCTTTGCGAGTCGTGACGCCTATCTCGACTTGATGTCGCTGGTCGCACACGAATGTTTTCACGCCTGGAACGTCAAGCGGATCCGACCCGCCGGCCTCGTCCCGTACCACTATGAAGAAGAGTGCTACACGCGACTGCTGTGGTGGTTCGAAGGGGCGACGAGCTACTACGATTGGCGCGTGCTCACCCTTTCGAGGCTTTGCACGATCGAGGAGTATCTGGACCACCTCGCATCGGATATAGCGTACCTCGATCACACGCCGGGGCGCCTCGTGCATGCGCTCGAGGAGGCGAGCTTCGATGCGTGGATCAAACTCTATCGGCCCGACGAGAACTCCTCGAACAGCACGGTCAGCTATTACCGTAAGGGAGAGGTGGTT
>JALYHX010000105.1 GCA_030776305.1 Myxococcota bacterium | reverse complement strand
GGCCTGACACGTCCCGTTCGCGCACAGGCTCGAGCAGCACTCCGCGCCCGATTGGCAACCGTTGCCGAGTGTCTTGCACGCGAGATTGAGCGCCGCACACGTCCCGCCGACACAGCTCTGGCTGCAGCAGCTCGCGTCCGACGTGCACGCCTGCTTGTCGGAGACGCAGGATGGATAGGTGCATGCGTTGTTCGTGCAGCCGCCGCTACAACATTCGCCGGCGCTCGTGCAGGCGCTGCCGAGATGGACACAACCTCCGCCGCCCGCAAACACGCCTGGCGTCAGGCCCGCTCCGCCACCGCTTCCACGTGCACCGTAGCCGACAGCGTCGGTCCTGGGGTTCCCGTCGGCGAACTGCTGGCTTCCGTCACTGACTGTGACGTCGTCGTTGCCGCCGGCGTCGAGGTTCGCTACGGCGCCACTCGTTCCGCCGCACGCAATGACCCCCGCGCCCACGAGGCACAGGACAGCATTCGCCATCATGATGACTGCGATACCCTTCAATGTGTCCAATGTGCGCATGAACCCTCCAACAGCACGTGCGTCTCACCCCGGCAAATCGCATGACCACCAATGGCAACCCGTGTGACCATCGGTCATGCGCAAAGCCGCGATTTGCGCCGACTCCGATGAACCTTCTGCCTGGAGGAGCAAGAGCCGAGCCCGGCAGCCATCCCTGCTCGTCGTGCGGGGGATTGCTGTCCGGGACGATCAATTCAATTGCACGTCGCGGCAGGCATGTGGCACCCGGAGTTGCTGACCTTGGCGCAGCACCACCAGCCTGCTTGGCAAGTCGCACAGCAGTGGGCCATGTCGCAAATGCCATTGCATGGGGTCGAACCACAACACGCGCTCGCTCCTCGCGGTGGGTGGGTCGGACAGCCGACCTCGGGGGAAATGTCGTCCATGACATCGGCCCCGGCGTCGGAATTGTCTTGGAAAGTGAGCGTGGGGATATCTGCACAGCCGGAGAGCGGGATGGCCAACATGGCAAGTGAGAAGGAAAGGAGAATTCGCCGATTCATGGGAACGTCCCCGCCACGGCAATACCGCCAGTTCCGCAGGCAAGGAGCGGTAGCACGCGTGCACCCGCGCGCTGCGAATTGGGCGTGTCCTCGCTCGTGACGAGCAGGTACGCGCCCAGGCCTACCGCAACGAGGCCTCCGACACCGAGCGCGATGGCGACGGGCCCCTCCACCAAGGCGCGGTCGCGCGTCGCCTCGAGGTCATTCTTGCTCGAAGACGGACACAGGCCGAGCGGGCATGCGTGATTGAGCTTGGAGATTTCGGTCTGGCGGACGAGCAAGAGAACCGTCGCCCCCACCAAGAACGACCCGCCGCCGCCCACTGCGATCCATGCGGGCGTGCGGTTCGTGGCAACGCGCGGCGCCGCCGCAGGAGAGGCCATCGGAGGCGGTACCGCATAGGAGCCTCCTGCAGGACTGCCCGAGGAATAGACGGGGGCCGCCCTTGGCTCGAGCGAGATCGTCAGCGACCCCTGGGCACCGGCGGGCAATACAATTTCGCCTCGAAACGGCGTGGCATCCCGTGCCGTGGCGGTCACGACATGGGGACCCGGATCGAGCACGATTGCCTCGTGGAGGGTGGCGGGCGAGACGACTGCATCATCGACGCGCACCTCGATGTCAGCGAGCGGGCGCTCGGGCAGCGCGAGCGTGAGGCGCGCAACGCGCCTCGCCAGCGTTTGGAGCCGATCGGTCGCCGCCCTTGTCACCTCCGGGGTCTGAGCGTCGCCCTGCGTGAGTAGCGTCGCGTCGCGGTACGCTAGGTACGCAGGGATCGGTCGGCCGAGGCCCTCGTAACAGCTACCGATGCGATATTCGATCGAGGCGGTGTCTCGCACCGCGCGCACACGCTGATACTTCTGCAATGCCTCTCCAAAGCGCTTGGCCTCCTCGTCGCGGAGCGCTTCCGCAAAGAGAGAGCGTGCCCGCGCGAGTTGGTCGGCGCTTGGAGCCTCGACGCCTTGCGCCCCAGCGCCCGAGGCGTCGAAGAGCACGCACGACGCGGCGCACAACGCCGTAAGAGTCGTACGCCGACAGCCACCGAGCATTCTCAATCGCAGGTTACGGCGCGCGGCGGACGAAGGAAAGTCGGGTACCCTGTCGACTTGATGACCGGGGACGAATCGCGCGGGGGCACTGAGGTCCACACAGGAGCCACCACTCGCGCGCTCACCGCCATCCCACGCCTCACCGCGGTGAGCGGACCGGGGGCGGGGCGTGCGCTCGCGATGGCGAACTCGCTGGCAACCGTAGGCCGTCACAAGACCAATGACCTCGTGCTCGACGAT
>JALYHX010000104.1 GCA_030776305.1 Myxococcota bacterium | reverse complement strand
CGGCGCGTCACTGCGTCGCGCAGACGACAGACGGCCCATTTTCGTGCACCCCGGAGGGCGATTTGGTCGTCAACGGGACCGGCGCCGGTCAGATCGGCGCGAACGACCCACCGAGCTCACTGGCTTTCTTCACCAACACGCAAGTCATGGCTGGAACCGCGGTCGCCGGCGCGCCCGCCACCGTGGGCGCTTCGACGATCTCGACGAATACGCCGACGTCATGCAGGGATGACCTCGCGTTCGTCGTGTTGAAGCAGCCCATCATGGGCGTGGTGATCGCACCGGTTCGAATCGACAGCCTCACGTCGATGGGGGAGATCGTGTCCGTCTGGGGCTACGGTCTGACGGGCCAAGTCAGGGACGCCTTGGCACTGCGCGTGCGATACAACGCGCAGATCGTGGGCGTCGGGCCGGACGTACCCGTCGGCACGACCCAGCCCGCGCCGGTGCGTGCAGTGCGCCTCGGCCCCGATGACATCACGTGCGCGGGCGATAGCGGCGGCCCGATTACCTCTGCCGCGACCGGCGCAGTCATCGCCATCGCATCTCTGGGGAACCAACCCAACCGAAACAGCCCCTCATGCTCGGACTTCGGTCTTCCCGACACGACCGGCCCGCGGCTGGCCGCATACACGAGCCTTGCACAAATGGCGTTCGCCGCCGCGGGTGCCTCACCGGTCAGCGAGTACGCGGACATGGGTGACGCCTCATCGGAAACTGCGTCGCAGGACGACGCCCACGAGGGATCGACCGATGACGCGTCTGCCGAAGGAGCCAGCGCGCAAGACGCAAGCGAGAGCGGCGAGCTGGAGGAACCAGGCCCAACTCCGTCTCCCGACAGTGCGCCGCCGGACCCGCGTGTCGCGCCGACGGTGACTGGTGGTTCCTGTGGGATAACACCCGAGAGTCGGACGGGATCGGCTCCGTTCAGCGCACTGGTGGTGGTGGTGTTCGTGATGGCCATCCGAAGTCGGCGACTCACCTCGCGTCGCCGTCGCTGACCCTGATCCGCTGTGGGTTGGTACGCGGCGCCAATGGCTGTGGCGACGCAAGCCACGCGTGGTCGCGGGCGCACCTCCGACATGGAATCGGATGAAGCGACGACGGCGACAAGAGCAACCAAGGCGCACCACCATTTGCGCGCGATATCGCGGTAAACACGCGGTTTGCGCTTGGCGTTGGTGCCCATGGTGCAATCACGAGAAGCGATGTCTGCCGCGGCATGCGAGCTGCAATAGCCCTCCCCGAACCGCGACACTCAACCCACCGTTTTCGGGAGGATCTCATTTCATGTCCACAATCAGAACACGCACGTTACTGGCCGTTCCGGCGCTCTTCGCGCTCGGCGCGGTTGCCTGCTCGGCAGAAGTCGGCAGCACCGAGACCGGTGCGAGCACGACCGAAGCCTCTTCGAGCTGCCCCTCGGGCTCCAACGACCTGCAGCAACGCGCTGCCGCTTCCACTGCCTACTCGATCATGAAGGCTGCTGCAGACTTCTGCGTTGGCAAAGAGGGCGGAAACTTCGGCGGGCCGTGCTTCGGCACGGACATCCTCTCGTCACACCACTACACGTTCAGTGGCAACACCATCGTGTTCGACCCGAACGACGAGCGGTCCCAGTACATCCCGCAACAGGCGAAGATGGCCCTCGCGGTCGGGCAGCTCGACTCGTCCGTTGCATCGTTCCTCGTTCAGGGCCTGCAATGGGCACGAGCAAACACCAACGGCGCATGGGTGCCGCTGATCATGCCGACACAGGCGCTGTCCAGCTTCACCTACCCGGGCAACGGCAACCGGATCCAGATCCTCGACAGCCGTGCCGGCGGGAACCGCCGCGGTGAAGTCGTCACCGGCTCGGCTTGGTGCAACACGGCCAAGATCCACTTCGCCGACAGCTCGACGTACGAGGCGGGCTTCTCGCCCTTCAACGTGATCAGCGTTCAGGATGCAAGCGAGACGAGGAACCTTGGCAACTTCAAGGGCTCCAAAGACTATCCGACCACGCCCTTCAACGGCCCGAACAACACGAATAACCCCTACCTCGTCATCTCGGTGAACGGCTCAACGATCAACTGGAACACGTCCGGCGCGGCCTTTCCGGTGCAGAACTGCCCCAACGGATCGTGCAGCGGCACCATCGACATCGATCCCATTGGGTACACGCTGCCGGGCCCTTACTACGACGCGAACAGCCAACCCGTCGGCGCGCAGTCGAATCCGTTCCAGCTCATCATCACCAGGCAGTACGCGGACCCCGCCCACGCGGGTCAATGGGCGACGCGCACGATCGCCGGCGTTCAGGAGTGGGGCACGTTCAGCCAGCCCACGAACGTCATGGGTGGAACTGTCTACCAGTACGTCAAGGTCATGTGAGCGGAGAGATCACCGCCGAATACGAATTGGCGTAGCAGTCGCGGATCAGAACGGCCGTGCATCCCGAAAGGGGGGTGCACGGCCGGTTTCTTTTTGTGTGCGTCGTTATCATTGCGCCGAAAGCCCGGGCCGGCGGCATATGCCCCGGCGAACCCCGTCACGCCATAGCTCCATGCCTTTCACGCGAACCACGGACCTCCCCACGCCGCAGTTGAATGCCCTCAAGCCGGACGACGCGCGCTCTCCCCGATTTGGACACGCGAAGTTCCCCTTTGACCTCGCGCTTACGAACAATCGACATCCCCATGTCGATTTCTTGCCTCCGTCAGCCGGAAAACGCACTGCGTTCTGGCTTTAACCACTGAAGGCACACGAAGGCGAGGCGATGAGGCCGCCGGAGAAACGGTGCATTCACGACAATCGACAACGCAATGAGAAGTCATCATGACCATCACGAATCGGAACGGAAAGCGCTAGCGGCCCCCACCCCGGCCCTCCCCCGCGGGGGCGGGGGAGGGTGTCGAAGCGAGCCTTTGCGGAAGCAACCTTGGCGTGGTCCGAGCCGATGAAAAGGTGTGCGAAGGCGTGCACGGTTCGGAGTGCTGATCTTCGAGAAGCCCGGAGCGGCTCCCGAAAAGCTCGCACTGGCGCGGGCGATGCGCACGATGGCCACGGCAGCGGAGGCGCAGCTGTGGTCGGCGCTGCGAGGCCGGCAGCTGGACGGATGGAAGTTCCGCAGACCGCACGTCGTGGCGGGCTACATCGTGGACTTTTATTGCGCCGAGCTTTGGCTCGCGGTGGAAGTAGACGGTGGGGTGCATCAAGCGCAGCGCGCCCACGACATGCGGCGCGATTGCGACCTCGCGCTCCTGGGCGTCCGCGTAGTGCGCTTGCACAACCCCGATGTGCTCGAGCGGCTTGGCGCTGTCGTTGATCGGCTGGCGTGCCTTGGTCGGCGTATCGCGCAGCAAAGGGCACTGCGTGGATAACGCGAGTGGCGCGAGCCGCCTCAATCTCTCACCCTCCCCCGGCCCGCGGGGGAGGGCTGGGGTGGGGGCTGCTAGATTCGCAGCCAGAGCATCGCCCCCGTGCCATCGCGCCCCGCCCGCCCATCGGCCCCCGCGCGCGCCTACGGAAAGATCTCCCTCTCCTTGTACACCGCCTCGATTCGATGGAGCGCGATCGCGTACGCCGCGATACGCATGTCGCATTTCTTCGCGCGGGCGAAGTCACTCACGTCGTCGTATCCGCGCTTCATGGCGACCTCGAGACGCGCGTCGACCTCTTCCTCCGTCCAGCTCTCCGAGCGCTTGTTTTGCACCCATTCGTAATAACTGACCGTCACGCCGCCTGAATTCGCGAGGACGTCCGGCAGAATGTCGATGCCCTTTTCGAGCAGCGTTCGTTCCCCAGCAGGATTGCACGGGCCATTTGCGCCCTCTGCCACGAGTTTCACGTCGAGCGACCTCGCCTCGGCTTCGCCGACCTGGTTCTCGAGCGCGCACGGGGCAAAGATGTCCGCTTTCGTTGCGAAGAACTCCTCTCGCGTAATCGGCTTGCCGCCGGGATAGCCCGCGATGCTGCCGAGCGACTCGACGTAGTCCTGAAGCTTGTGCGCGTTGAACCCCTCGGGGTTGTACATGTACCCGGTGTGATCGCCGACGGCGATCGTGGAGACTCCGAGCTTGGCCAGAATCACCGCAGTGTTCGAGCCGACGTTGCCGAAGCCCTGGACGATCATCGTCGAACCTTCCAGGGTGAATCCGCGCTCCCGTGCCCACTCGAGGATGCAGAAGACCATCCCCTGCCCCGTCGCCTTTGCACGGCCGAGCGTTCCGCCGCTCGACACCGGTTTGCCGGTCACCACGCCTTTGACCATCTGCTTCTGGGCCGAGCCGACCATGTTCGAGAACGTGTCCATCATCCACGCCATGATCTGACTGTTCGTGCCCACGTCTGGCGCAGGGATGTCGTATTCGGGACCGATGTTCTCGCCGAGCGCGTGCGTAAAGCGCCGCGTCACACGTTGGAGCTCCGCCCGCGAAACCGAATGCGGGTCGAACTTGATCCCGCCCTTGCCGCCGCCGAACGGCAACCTCATGAGCGCCGACTTCCACGTCATCATCGCGGCGAGCGCCTTCACGTCGTCGAGCGAGACCTGCGGGTGGTAACGCATACCGCCCTTGAAGGGTCCGAGCAGGTTGTTGTGCTGTACGCGATAGCCCTTGAAGAGGCGGATCTCGCCGCCGTCCATCCGGACCGGGAAGTTGACGATGATCTCATTTTTCGGCTGGCTCAGGATCGTTTGGACGTAGGGCTCGATCCTCGCGACCCTGGCGGCCCGGTCGAGATACTCCTGGATGACTTTGTAGAAATCGTACTCCTTGTGAGAACCGCGCGAGGGAGGCGGAGGAGTCGCGAGCGTCGCAACTTTGTCGTTCATCAATCTCGCAGCTTAGCGTGCATTGGGGGTGGTCGCGAAGAACGGCATCAGTCCCCCCCCGCCCAACGCGAATAGAAGAAGACGATCACCGTCGTCATGATGAGCGAATCGACGCGATCGAGGATCCCGCCATGGCCAGGGACGAGGGTGCCCGAGTCCTTCATCCCCGTCGACCGCTTGAGGAGCGACTCGCCGAGATCGCCGGCTTGGCCGAGCGCACCCGCGACGACACCGAGCCCGACGGCGTGCGTGAGGGGAAAGAGGCCACGCAAGTAGCCTACCGTTCCCAAAATGGCCCAGATGACGCTCGCGACAAGACCTCCGATCGCGCCTTCGACGGTCTTTTTCGGCGACACCGCCTCGTAGAGCTTGCGACGCCCGATGAAGCGGCCCGTGAAATACGCCCCCGTGTCCGCAAACCACCCGAGTCCCAGCGCGAGCAATACCGCCCCGGACCCGGCGACACTGGAGGTTCGGCGCATCACCGCAAGCAGCGTGAGTGGAACGACGACGAAGAGCGGCGCGGCACCGAATGCGAATGCGCGCAAGGCCGCCGTTTCGATCGCGCCGAGGCGAGCGAGCGTGAAGAGCAACCCGGCGAGGGGGACGACGACGAGCACTGCGAGCAAGGCGGACGGATCGTCGGGCCGCAAGTATACGGTAAGCGACGCGGCGGCGGACAATGAGACACCCGCCCATTGCGCCACGCGATCTCGCGGGTGGGTCATCATGAGGAGCTCCCGCGCCCCAGCGAGTGATACCGCGACAACGAGCAGATAAAACGCCCAGGGGGGCGCGGCATAGGTCAGTGCCAGGATGACGGGCACGCAGACGGCGGCCGTCAGCAGGCGGACGGCGAGATTCGACGTGTCCACGGCGCTCTAGATCGCGATTCGCGTCATCGGCGCCGATGCGCCGTCGAGCGCGGAGGCCACTGGCGACGGCGGCGCCACCGCGGGCACCGCTGAACTCGTCCCCACCAGCCCGAACCGCCGGTCGCGTTTTTGAAACGACGCGATGGCCGCGAAGAGCTCGCGTTCCGCGAAGTCCGGCCAGAGCACGTCCGCGAAATGAAGCTCGGCGTATGCGAGGCCGTACAAGAGAAAGTTCGAGATGCGGCGCTCTCCACCGGTTCGGATGACCAGATCCGGGTCGCCGACCGCGAGGCTGGGCATGTGCGCACGCATCGCCTCCGGCGTCACGTCGTCCGGATCGATGCGCCCGGCAGCAACGGCTCTCGCCAGCTCCCGTGCGGCATGAGCGATCTCTTCACGACCACCGTACGAGAGCGCGAGCGTGAGCGTCATGGCGCCGTTCTCTTCGCTCTCTCGCCGCAGCGGATCGAGCACCGCTCGCACGAGCGCCGGAAGCCGACCGAGGTTGCCGATGGCGTTCAGGCGGATCCCGTTGTCGAGGATCTCATCGCGCTCGGTCAGGAGAAACTCGCGCAGGAGCAGCATGAGCGTGTCGACCTCGTCTTCGGGTCGCGCCCAGTTCTGCTCGCTGAATGCGTAGAGCGTCAGCGCCCGGAGTCCAAGTCGACGCGCCGTCCGCACGGTCCGCCGGACCGCGGCCGCGCCCTCGCGATGACCGGACGCGCGAGGCTGCCCCCGCAACTGGGCCCATCGACCGTTGCCGTCCATGATGATGCCGACATGCCCTGGCAGGTTGCGGGCTTCGACGAAGTCCATTCGTACTTTGCGCGAGGTAACATGAGGTGCGGGCTCGGGCAATCGGTGGGCGCCGGTGTGACAAGACGGGCCGACAAGTAAGGGCATTCGACAGGTGGTACTTGACAAGTCCCCCCCGAGTGGCTGCGGCGCGCGTGCGTGTTACCGTTTGTATCGGGTTGGCGCGCGGCTCGACGCCCCCCGCTCGCGTACCTAAATTGAGAGACTGGGACAGGGCCTCTTCGTTGGGTTCGCGTCCAGAGCGAACGGAAAGCATCGTTCACCAACCCAATGCAGTCTCGTGACGTCACAATCCCCCTCGCCCTGTGGATGTGCGCCGCCATCTGCGCGCATTTCCTGTTCGGGACAGGCGGGCTCGTCGTCGCCAAAATGCACGATGATCGTTCCGAGCTTTGGAAACTGTCGCGCGAGGCGAGCAACCTGGCGCAGCGCGACGAACAGACGTTCGAGCTGTCGTTGGGCGAGGTGAGCGACGAAAAGGACGCCGAGCACCTGTTGCCGCCGCCAAAGCCACCGGAGCCGAAACCGTTGCCGACGGCGACGCCCGCGCCAACGGCGGTGAAGGCGCCCATCCAACCACGGCAGGAGCCCACGAGAGTCGTCGTCCTCGAGAAGAAGGATGCCGAGAAAAAGCAGCTCGTGTTGCCCGAGGATCCGCTGAAAGACCGCCGCATCGCGGTGCGTCAGCACGCGGAGGCCGACCAAAAGGACAATCCGGAGGCGAAGTTCGTCGCCGACGAAGCGAACCACGTGGAAAAAGAGACGGTTGCCACGCAGACATCACACGATCGCGACGATCAGCAACCCACGCCCGGAGGCAACCATCCTGGCAGCGACAAGGCGCCTGGGGACAGCGAGAAGACGCGCATCGCAGAGAGCGCGGAGCACCCGGGGTTGAAGGACCGGGCGCCGGGGGAGAAAGCGACCCACGTCGAGGCGGTCGCCGAACCGAAACTCCCGCAACCGACATCTGCGGGGACTTCGCAACCCGCGGCCCACGAGCCCGCACCGCGAGGTGACATGAGACCGGTGTCAGCGGCGCAAGCGGCCCAACCGCAGATCGCACCGCAGGCGCTTCCCGGCGGCACCACGCCGGCTTCGCCGGAAGTGCAGACCTCGCCGGGTGGAGACTGGGTGTTCAATCCGACGCGTGCGGGCGGCGCGGCGGGCTCGACCCAGCTACCGAACGCCGGCGCTTCCAGCCCGACGCTTCCCGGTGGAAAGCTCTGGTCCCTTCCCGGCCTTGGACAGAGCCCCGTGTCCGGAACGATGAACACCAATCTGAATCCGAGCCAAATTGCCGCCGTTGTGGGATCCGACAATCTACGGAGACTGCGCGAGGCCGACGGTGAGCGTCGAAAGAGCGAGCACCGTGGGTCGTGGGCGTCTTCGGGCTTCGAACGATGGCGGAGCGCGATCGAGAACTATGTCTCGAGCGTGAAGCCTGGCAATCAAACCGCGCTCAACACGGCACAAGTGCCCTTCGCGTCGTATCTGAACGGCATGCACAACCGCATCCATCCGATCTTCGCCGACTCGTTCCTGGGGTCGCTCGATTCATTGCCCGTCAACCATCCGATGAACGATCAGCACCTCGTCACGCGGCTCGAGATCGTGCTCACCAAGGAGGGTCATCTCAAGAAGATGGGCATCGTGAAGACGAGCGGCATCACGGCGTTCGACATTGCTGCGCTCGACGCCGTCGATCGCGCCCAGCCCTTCGGCCCTGCACCCGTTGCCATCGTCTCACCCGACGGGAACGTCTACCTTCACTGGGAATTTCATCGTGATGAGGTGTACGCATGCTCGACCATGGGCGCGCGCCCGTTCATCCTGAACACGCCCGGTCCAAAGAACGAGGACCCCTTGCAACCGCCCGGCCCGTCGCCGGGGAGCCCGGGCAAGGAGTGCGGCGCCCCGCCGTCCAGTCCGACCGACTCGCGCGAGGGCACACTTCGACGCGGTCTCGGCCCGCAGGTTTGGTCCGCAAACGCGCGACCTGCCGCGTGATGCGCTAGGCTGCGCGCGCGTGACATGAGCACGGCCGAAGTGACGTCGGAGGATGCCTCGGCACGCGCGCACCGCGCGAAGCCAGCGCGCTCAATCGTTCCACCCGCGTCCCCGTTGTTGGCGGCCTCCTGGTTGCTGCGCGCCGCCGCCTTCTCGGCGGTGGCCGCCGGAGTGATGGGCGTGGTCGTGGCGCCCGGAGTACGCGGTAACGCGAGCGAATCTGCTGTCGTCACGGTCGAGCGCCTTTCGGCGGCCCTCGCCTATTTCCTGGTCAGTCTGCTGGTGGCGCTCTTGCTCTGGGGAGCGCTCGAACTCGTGCGCGCGCGCGGAATCGGCATTTTCGCTCGCGTTGCGCTCATCGGGGGTGGGGCTGCCGTCGTCGCGATATCTGCACCGGGTTTGCGCGACCGGTTGCCACCGCCGCTGGCCGTGCTGGTAGCGGCCGCCGCGGCTGTGGCATCGATCGCCGGAGGCTACGTCGCGGCGCGCACGTCGCATACTCGAGCGCTGGCCGGTGTCCTCTTCGCGCTCGCGTTCGCGGGGGTCGCACGGCTTGGAGCATGGGAGCTCGCAACGGTGGCCGGTGACCGAGCAAGCGTGCCGCTCTTCGGTGCGAGCCGATGGCTTGCGACCGCGGGTGTCGTGCTCGAGGCGTCGGGCCAGATGATCGCGGTGACATGGTTGGGAACGCGAAGTCGGTCGGTCGGGCAACTCGGTTCGATCGCGGCGTTGATCGTGGCGTTCGTGGTGACCTGGGGCGTCGCCCGCGGTGTGCATTCGGAAGCGGCGCCCTGGCAGGCGATTTTGCACACGGCGCTGGCGGACGCGCCGGGCGTGCCCCCTCCGTTCGGACTCGACGCTGTGGCGACGTTCCTCGTGCCAGCATCGCTGCTGCTTGCTTTCGTGTCGGTGGCGCAGCCCAAACATGTGGTCGCACTCGTCGCGACCGTCGCGCTCGCGCTCGTCTCTCGGGGCGCGTTCGATGCTCCCCTTCGCGCGCTCTGCGCGGTGACGGCCTCGCAATGGGCGGCCCTGGCGTGCGCTGACGAGCGCTCGATGTGGCGAACGCTCATGGACGACCGCAAGCGACGCCTCGCCCAGGAAGGGAGCGAGCGGGGGTCGAACCCGGCGCGTCCGGGCTGAAGCTCTTGCGGCGTCGCTTCGCCGTGCTTGCCAACGCCCAGGCGGCGCCCTACACCGACTGCACGAGCGTGGCAAATACCCATCTCTTTGGAGTCGATCGCGCGGCCGCGTGCGCCGTTTCGCGCCGCGCACGCGTGCTGCCCTTCATTCGTGATCTCGTGATGCTCACCAAGCCGCGCATTACGTTGCTCGTGCTGCTCACGAGTGC
>JALYHX010000103.1 GCA_030776305.1 Myxococcota bacterium | reverse complement strand
AAACGGCAGGACCGTCGGGTGCCAGAGTTCGAGCCCAGCCCCACCACCCGGTGCGCCACTGCTGGAGCCGCTGCTCGATCCGCTCGCACTGCCTCCGCCGCTTGCAGAGCTGCTACTGCCCGATGCGCCGCCGCCGGCCGCTGCCCGAGCCGCTGGCTGCGGGGGGACGCCACCGCTTCCGGAACCGCTGCTGCCGAACGCGCCGCTGCTGCCGGAGCCGCTGCTCGCGTTGCCGCCGCTGCTCGAGGCGCTCGCGCTCGGATCACTTCCGGAGCCCCCACATCCCGAGGGGAAGACTTGCGACACGTCTCGCTTTCAGATCCCTGCGTCTCGCGGCCTCCGGCAAACGCGTCTTGCTGCAACTTCATACCCCTCGCGCTATAAGCGCCGGGTTGGCGGAGCTCGTCTGGAAGGGAAAGTCCGTCCGTGGCGCACGCGGAAAGGCGAAGCCGCCTGCGCGCTCGGTCTCCACCGATGAGCTTTACGGCGACGTTCCTGCCGATGCCTGGCGCAACCGCCTGGTCCTTGGCGACAATGCTCACGTGCTGCCGAGCCTCCTCGGCGAGCTCGCGGGGAAAGTATCGCTCGTCTACATCGACCCGCCCTTCGACACGGGCGGCGATTTTCATTTCCAAGCCGCCATCCCCGGGGCTCGCGACGGTGCGCCGCGGGTCAAGCTCCGGGCCTACCGAGACGACCGGGGGCTCGACGAGTGGCTGCAACGGTTCCACGGGACGGCGCGTCTCATTCATGCGCTCCTCGCCGGCGGCGGCAGTCTCTATGTCCACCTCGACGCTCACGTATCGCACTATGCGAAAGTCGTCCTCGACGAAGTCTTCGGCGCGGCGGCATTTCAGCGCGAGATCATCTGGCGAATCGGCTGGGTCAGTGGATTCAAGTCGCGCGCGAACAACTGGATCAGAAACCACGACGTCATCCTCTTTTACGCCAAGGGGGGCGCGCGCCGTGCGTCGTTTCACAAGGAGTACCTGCCGTATCCGCCGGAGTACGTGCGTCGCGACGGCGCAGCCCCGCGAGGGCCGGGCTATCCGCTCGACGATGTGTGGAACGGGAGCGAACTCGATCGGTTGGACAGCATCCAGATCATGTCCTTCTCCCGCGAAAAGGTCGGTTTTCCCACCCAGAAGAACGAGAAGCTGGTCGCACGCATCGTCCGCGCGTCATCGAGCCCGGGCGACATCGTCCTCGATTGCTTCGTCGGGTCCGGCACGGCGGCCGTCGTTGCGGAGGCGCTGGGGCGTCGATGGATCGCGTGCGACCTGTCGCCCATCGCGATCCACGCCACGCGCAAGCGCCTGTTGCGCGTCCCCGATGTAAAGCCGTTCGCCGTCCAGCGGCTCGGCCCGCTGCAGCGCCCCAGCGGGAGCAAGATGTCGTCGCGTGTGGACGTCGATGGGCCGGTCGCGACGATCGAGATCGAATCCTTCGCAATGGCCGCACGTTCGGCGCCGGCGAAGACGCGCGCGACCGTCACGCACTGGTCGCAATGGATTGAGGGCTGGTGCGTCGACTGGGATTACCGTGCGGACGTGCTTCGCGTCGGCTCGCGGGCGTGGCGGTCGCGGGGGCACGGGGGCCTCGCGCTGACGGCGACGCACGCGTACGACCGACCTGGGCGGTATGTCGCCCTGGTGAAGGTCTTCGACGTGCTCGGGGGCACGCTCACGAAAGAGCTACGCGTCGACGTCCGCTCTTCGGACAGGTCTACTGGCACATCCCGCCCGAGCAGCTGAGGCCCGACTGGCAACGTGGCCTCGCTACGCAGCACGGCTGCATGTCCCCTCCACACGTGGTGCTGCTTCCGCTGCTGCTTCCACTCCCGCTCCCGGCGCCGCTGCTGCTGCTCGCTCCAGGACAGGTCGGGGGCATCCACTGGTAGCAAGTCCCGCCCGAGCAGCACCACTGGTAGCCCGCTGTGGGCGTTGGTCCGCAGGTGCTTTGGCATCCTTGGTCCGTGATGCACGACACGCAGGTGCCCCCGCCGGAGATGGCCCCGCTGCTGCTCCCGGTGACGCTTGCCCCGCTACTGCTACTGCTGGTACTACCGCCACTGCTCCCACTACCGCTTCCGGTGCGAGTACCACTGCCGCTGCCGCTGCTTGCACCGGCGCCCGAGTCGGCGATCCAGGGCGGATCCGCGCCGCCACAAGCTGCTAGAGAGCCGATCGTAAGACAAGACCCGAAAAGGATTCCACGCGTTCGTGCTGTCATCATCTTCAGTTTGACCTCAAATGCTCCCGCCGTCCCCTTACATGCACGTTCCGTTCGAACAGCTGAAGCCGCTGTGACACCGCGGTGTTGGCATGTTCCTCGGACAGCACGGCTGCATGTCGCCTCCGCACGTGGTGCTCGCGTCGCCGCTGCTTCCACTGCTGCCGCTGCCGCTGCCGCTCGCGCTCCCGCTGCTTCCCCCCGTCACGCAAGCGCCCATCCATCCGTAACAGATCTGGCTCGCACAGCACCAAACGTTGAATCCCGACGGTGGGGATCCGCAGCTATTGCAGTCGGTTCCGACCGTACACTGGACGTTGCACGTTCCTCCGCCGCTGCCGCCCGCGTCGACGGGCGCCGTCCCGCTGCTGCTGCCGCTGCCACTTCCGCTGCCGCTTCCGCTGCCGCTTCCGCTGCTGTTGCCGCTACCCCCGCTCGACGAAAGAGATCCACCGCTCGTGCTCCCGCTGCTGCCGCTCCCGCTGCTGCTGCCACCGCCGCTGTCGTCCATCGACGATTGCGCGCCTTCGCTGGGAGCATCGAAGAGTGGCGCTCCGCTCCCCCCTTCGGTGGAAGTCCAATCGCCGACTGTCACCG
>JALYHX010000102.1 GCA_030776305.1 Myxococcota bacterium | reverse complement strand
GCCCAATTCGGCCGCCTTTGGCGGGCGCTGCTGGCGCCGCGTGGTACTCGGTGGCCTCACCCCCCTCGGCCTCGCGTGCGCGAAGCCTCACCCCGAGAGAATCGCCTCCCGGCGATTCGCGTTCGGGCCCCCTCGGCTTTCACCTGACACTCTCTTAAGGGTACTTAGCCGCCTCGATGGCTTCCTCGACCGTGAAGGCTCGCTCGTAAAGAGCGCGGCCGACGATGCATGCAGCAATACCCCGGGTGGAGAGTCTGCGAAGGTCATCGAGCGATCCGACTCCGCCCGAAGCGATGATCGGTACCACGGTGCTCGCGGCGATCTCCGCCGTCGCCTCGACGTTGGGTCCAGCGCGCGTCCCGTCGCGGGCCACGTCGGTATAGAGAATTCCACCCAAGGGGGCATCGGCAAAGGATCGGACGAGGTCGATTGCCCGAACGCGTGTCGCTTGTGTCCAGCCGTCGACGGTGACGAGCCCATCGCGTGCATCGACGGCGAGGATAACCTCGCCGGGATAGTCGTTGGCCAACGCCCGGACGAGCACCGCGTCCCGGATCGCGGCTGAGCCGAGCACGAAGCGCGACGCGCCGAGGGTGCGGTAAGACTCGAAGCTCGCTCGCGTGCGAATGCCGCCGCCGACCTGCACGCCGGGTCCGAAGGCGTCGACGATGGCGCGCACGATCGAGCGCTGCACGGGCTCGCCCGCACGTGCCCCTTCGAGGTCGACGACGTGCAGCCAGGGGACCCGACCTCGCCAAGCGCGCGCGCGCGCGGGCGGGTCACTGTCGAAAATCGTCACCGCATCGTACCGACCCTCGAGCAAGCGCACGACGTTGCCGCCCAAGACGTCGATGGCTGGAACGACGATCACGACGCCACGAACCTCTCGAGCAGAGCGATGCCGACGCGTTGGCTCTTTTCTGGATGAAACTGACAAGCGAACACATTCTCGAAGGCGATGGCGCTCACGAACGGAACCCCGTAGTTGGTGGTTGCCGCCACCACGAGCGGATCCCGTGGCGCCACGACATAGCTATGGACGAAGTAGAAATGACGAGGCTCGCCAGGCTGAAGAAGGCCGCGGTTTTCCGTCGTGTCGACCTCGTTCCAGCCCACGTGCGGTATCTTGAGCGAGCCTCCCGTTGTCGGATCGACACCGCCAGTCAGCTTGATGACCTTTCCCTCGACCACGCAGAGGCCAGGGCACCCGGGCGCCTCTTCGCTTCCCTCGAACAACACCTGAAGTCCTAAACAAATGCCCAGATACGGACGTCGAGTCCGAAGGTGATCGCGCACCGCGTCGCCAAGCTTGCCGGACAGCGCCCTGGCGTAATCGCCGAAGGCACTTTGGCCGGGCATGACCAGCTTGTCGGCGGCGCGTACGTCCGCGGGTTCTCTCGTGACTTCGACGTCGACGCGGAGTCCGCGCGAGGCCTCGCGCAGCGCGCGCTCGACGCTACGCAAATTTCCGAGCCCGACGTCGCACACGACAATGCGCACGCCCGCTCGCATACCACGAGGGCGCGTTCCAGCGCGCATGGTTGCGGTGACCCGGCAAAATGCGTCCTGGATTCCCGAGGCGAAGCCGTGGTAGTTCGATACCTCGACGGGAACTTGTGCGAATGCACGGCGCAATGTTGCGCCCGGCACCTTCCGGTATTCGCCCGGCCACGCGGCCGCATGTGAGTGGCTGCGCAGCAGGACCGTCTGAGTGGGGACCGCAAGGAAACGAAGGCGGCCGAAAAGGGACGAAGAAGGAGAACGACACATGACTCGCAAATTCTGGCGACACGTTTCTTGGCCGATTGTCTTCGCGGGGTTGAGTGCGCCATTCATGGCCAACTGCGGTGGCGGAATGCCGGCGCTTCCCGGGGGAGCGTCCGGTGGGAATGGTGGTGGGGGAGGCCTGCCGGGCTTGCCCAGCGCGGGCAACTGCCCGGACATGGAAAAGGTCGAGGCCATTGAGTCTTTCGACTTCGAGAAGGAATTCAAGATCAAGTCGGAGGTGGCTGCGAAGCTCAAAGCGGGAGCCGAGGCAGCGGCGGAGATGAAGGCGCTGTCCGAAAAGATCGACGGCGATCTCAAGATCGCGTGCGGAAATCTCGCGCACGATCTGGGCGCCCAGGGAGACTTTAAAGACGGTCAGGAGGCCTGCAAGGCTGCCAACAAAGCAATCGCCGAGACCAAATCGAAGCTGGGAGGAAAGGCGGAGGTCAAGATCGACGCAACCCAGCCGCACTGCGGCGTCGATGTCCATGCGTACTCGGACTGTGCGGGTCACTGTGACGCGACGGTCAAACCCGGGGCGGCCGAGGTCAAGTGCGAACCCGGCAAGCTCCAGGGGCAGTGCTCCGGGAAATGCTCGGGCGAATGCGAGACGAGCGCCGCTGCCCAATGCACGGGCGAGTGCCGGGGTTCGTGTGACGCCGACGTCAAAGGAAGCTGCGCGGGCAAATGCGCCGGCAAGTGCGATGGCAAGGTTCTCGACGCGAAGGCCAACGGCAAGTGCGAGGGAACGTGCGAGGGCAAGTGCGACGCCGAAGTCAAAGGCGAGTGCAAGGGCAAGTGCGGCGGCGAATGCAAACTCAGCGGACAGGCGGAATGCAAGGGGACTTGCACAGGGTCCTGCACGGGCAAGATGGAAAGCCCCAAGTGCACCGGCAAGGTCGAGCCGCCGCAGATGAGCGCCGAATGCAAGGCCAAATGCGACGCGAGCCTGCAAGCCAAGGCCGAGTGCACGCCGCCCCACGTGGTCGTCCGAGTGGTCGGCGCGACCGATCCCCAGATCGAGGCGAAGTTCAGGGCGGCCATCGAGAAGGACCTCGGGGCAGTGATCAAGGTGGCTGTCGGCGAGGGCAAGGGAGCCGTCGAGTTGGCCGACAACATGGAAGTCGTGCTCAAGGGCGTTCAGGCCGGCATTCAGGGAGCCGGGGATCCGCTGACCGTCGCCAAACTGACGGCGTGCATGTCGGCGCCGTTCAAGGGAGCGATGGACGCAGTCGCCAGTGTCAAGGCGAACGTGAGCGTATCGGTCAGCGTGCAGGCAAGCGCCAGCGGCAGCGCCAAGGCGGGTTGACGCGACAGCGCTCCGCCCTTGTCAGGGCACGAGCACCGTTCCGATGCTGCCCGGGTCGAATACCTCCCGGGCCAGCTGCCCTTGCTCGATCCGTCCGACGATATGCACCGCCCGCACGCCACGCTCGAGGGCAGCAAAGGACTCTTCGAGCTTGGGGATCATTCCTTTGGTCACCTCCCCCCTGGCGATGGCGGCGCGGCCTTCGCCCACGCTCAGGATGGGGATGCGGGAAGCACGGTCGCTGAGGTCGCGTAACACGCCCGGGACGTCGCTCACGAGGACCAGCGCCCTGGCTTCGAGTGACACGGCGAGCTCGCTAGCGACGACGTCTGCGTTGATGTTGTAGCAGCGCCCCAGATCGTCCGCGCCAATGCATGCGACGACGGGGACGTACCCGGCGCCGAGGAGTAAGGCGAGTAGGGCCGCGTTCACACCCGTGACGTCTCCTACCTGTCCGAAGTCGATCGGATCGGGGCCCGCCCCTGTCACGACACGAGGAGGTCGGTGGATGGCACGCACCGTAAGGGCGCTCGCGCCGTGAAGCCCCACCGGCTTCAAACCCGCGGCCAAGAGCGCAGCGCACGCGTCGACGTTCACCTTTCCGGCGATCACCATCTTCATCACGTCCAGTGTCTCGGCGTCCGTGATCCGCCGGCCGGCGACGATCTTCGGAGTTTGGCCGAGTTTTTTTTGCAAGTCCGTTGCTTGAGCCCCACCCCCATGGACGACCACAACGCGCTCCCCCCGCGCCCGCAGCTCGGCGATCCCTGCCGCGATGATCGCCATCGTGGCCGACGCGACCACTTCGCCGCCCACCTTGATCACCACCTCGTCGGTCACGGCCACCCGCCCGGATCTTCGAGCGTCGTGCGCTCGTCGAGGCCGAGCATCAGGTTCATGGACTGAATCGCCTGGCCCGCGCCCCCTTTGACAAGGTTGTCCGTCGCGCCAAAGCACGCGACGACGCGCTTGCCGCTATGCACGTCCCCTGGCTTCACGCCGACCTCGGCGTAGTTCGTTCCCTTCACGGCCACGACCTCGGGCAAACGCCTCGCGGGCACGCGGACGAACGGTTCGCGCTCGTACGCCGTCGTGTACAGCATGGCGATTGCGTCGACGGCGACCATTTCGTCGATGTGCGCAAAGCACGTGGCGAAGATCCCGCGAGATAGCGGCGCGCTGACCGGCACAAACCGGAGCGACACGTCCTTCGCGCCGGCAGAGGAGAGCGTCTGCTCGATTTCTGGGATGTGCTGGTGCTCGAGTGGCTTGTACGTGCGCAGGTTGTTGCTCCGCACCGGGTGGTGTGTCGCTGGGCTCGGCGCGGCGCCGCTGCCGCTTGATCCCGTGATCGCGACGATCTCGACCGGGCCAGCGAGCAGCCCAGCGCGCGCGAGCGGCAAGAGGGCGAGCTCTATCGTGGTCGCGAAGCACCCGGGGGACGCCACGTACCGTGCTTTCCCGATCGCTTCGCGGTGGAGCTCGGGCAACCCGTACACGAACGTGCCGTTCGTCAGCTCGTCGGGGCAGGGGTGCTTGGCGCCGTAATACTTCTCGTAAATGAGTGGGTCGCGCAGCCGGAAGTCGCCTGAAAGATCGACGATCCGCGCACTGGTCTTCATCAACGCGGGGACATTCTTTGCGCTCACCTGGTGCGGCAGACCGAGAAGAACGACGTCCATCCCGCGTGCGGCTTCGATGGGCGAGAGGTCCTCGAACCTGAGAGGGCTCCGTCCCTCGAGGTTCGGGTGAACCGCGGAGAGGGGCTGGCCGACGAAGTCGATCGATGCCACGCGAACGAGCTCGACGTCCGGATGCAGCAAGAGCCGCCGAATCAGTTCGGCGCCGCCGTATCCGCTGCCGCCGAGGACGGCAGCTCGAAAGCGCTTGGTGGCCATCGCGGACGGCGAGGGTAATACTCTCAGCCGGAAGTGCTACTCTGCACGTGCGCCCCATGACGACGCACGCCGAGCAGGCGACCGCGTGGCTGTCGGACAAACAGCGCGCAATGGAAGACGCTCTTGCGCGGCTCGTGGCCGTCAACTCGTACACCGAAAACCCCGAAGGAGGGCGCCAAGTCGGCACGCTGCTTCGCGAGCTGTTCGCCATCGACGGCATCGAGACGACGGTCCGACCCAGTCAACGCTTTGCCGATCACCTCGTGTTTCGCACGCGCCCGGACCTTCCGAACAAGAACGCCGTTGCGCTAATCGGACACCTGGATACCGTTTTTCCGGCCGGATCGTTCGAGGGATACCGGCGCGACGGACTGCACGCATGTGGTCCTGGCGTTCTCGACATGAAGGGCGGGCTGGTCGTCGTCGCCTTCGCCCTCAAGGCCTTGCAAGCGACCGCAGGGTTGGGATCCCTGGTTCCCCTTCGCGTCGTCGTCGTCGCCGACGAAGAGGTGGGATCGCCGGAGGGCCAGGGCATCATCGCCGCGGCGATCAGCGGCTCGAGCGCGTGCCTCGTATTCGAGGCGGGTAGGCAAGGGGATGCCATCATCACGCGTCGCAAGGGGACCGGCGCAATGACCGCGGTCGCGCACGGCCGTGCCGCCCATGCGGGGGCCGCTCACGAGAAGGGGGCGAACGCCATCTGGACCCTCGCGCGCTTCGTCGATTCTGCGCAGCGCCTGACTGACTACGCACGAGGGGTGACTGTGAACGTCGGGCGCGTATCGGGAGGCGCCAGCAAGAACACCGTGCCTGATCGCGCCGAAGCGCTCGTCGACTTGCGCTTTTGTACGCGAGCCGATGGCGAGCAGCTCGCGCTGGCGATCGGTCGCGTGGCCGCCGAGGCCGTCGCGTCCGTGCCAGGGACGCGCATCGAGCTCCAGGGGGGCGTATCGCGCATGCCGCTCGAGCGAACCGAGGAAAGCGCGCGTCTATTGGCCGAGTACGCCGCGTCCGCGCGGATGCATGGGCTCGGCGTCAGTGAAGCACCCCTCATCGGTGGAG
>JALYHX010000101.1 GCA_030776305.1 Myxococcota bacterium | reverse complement strand
CGTGGTCGGCGATCTGTGCACGCAGGATAGCGACTGCTGCGGTTCGACTGGCCTGCCCGGCGGTTCGAAGAAGGCGGTCACGTGCGTCATCAGTGCGCCGAGCGCGGTGGGTGTCTGTCGGAACCCGATGGGGTGCAAGCCCGATGGCGACGTCTGCAAGCTGAAGACCATGTCGTGCAATTCTTCGTGCGACTGTTGCAGTGGCAATTGCGAGACGATGGACACCTGTCATCAGGATAACGTCGGCGTTCCGCGTTGCGCTGGCGCACAATGCGTGGGCGCAGGCGGTTCGTGCGCGTCGAGCGCGAATTGCTGCGGCGGCGCCCCGTGCGTGCCCAATCCGGTCGCGGGCGCGACGCCGGCGTATGTTTGCCACGGTATGCAGTGCGTCGCTGCGTGCGGCCAGTGCACGAACGTGGCGGACTGTTGCCCCGGCTCATCGTGCGTCATCTCGCCTGGAAGTACGCACGGTATGTGCGGACCTTGTGGCGGCGGCTCGGGCGGTGGCTCGAGCGGTGGCTCGGGAAGTAGCTCGGGCAATGGTTCAGGAAGCGGCTCGAGCGGTGGCTCGGCAGGCGGCTCGGGCGGTGGGGGGTCGGGCACTTGCTCCCAGTACGGCCAGATCTGCCAGACGGGCGCCGACTGCTGTAACGGTATTCCGTGCACGGCGGGCAGGTGTATCGAACCGAATCTCTAGCCCCAATGCGACAATGGTCAGCGGCTTGGAGAGCTTTGTCGATCGTCGTGACCGTTTCACGTACGGCGCGGTCGTCGACGGGAGCGTCGTGCGCTTGAGCGAGCGCGCTCCTGAGCCAGAGTCTGGAGCTGGAACGTGGTGGCGACGTTGTGAGTGAGGACGTTCAACTTCTGCCAGGCCGCAGCACGCCCCGTTCATGCTGGAAGTGCCTGAGAATGCCAGTTGTCGAGCGGCTCGAAAGCCAAGGTTCTGAGCTAGACAAGATGGTGGGCCAACCCGCCTGAAGACGCGGGTTACGCTGCAACTGTTGAGGAAGCGGCGCAGAGCCGCAGCAGGAGGCTGGCCCATGGGAAACGTACGGTTCGTAGGTTTGGACGTCCACAAGGAGAGCATCGCCGTCGCTGTGGCCGAGAGCGACGGGACGGCGCCGCAGCTGGTCGGGGAGATCCCGAGCGATACGGCTCGAGTGATCAAGACGCTACGGAAACTGGGTAAAGGGGCCCCGATTCGTTGCTGCTATGAGGCGGGGCCGACCGGCTACGGCCTGTATCGAGCGCTGCGCGAGGCGGGGTTCGATTGCGTCGTCATCGCACCGTCTCTGGTCCCCAAACAGGCCGGCGTCCGGGTGAAGACCGACTCGCGCGATGCGGTGAAGCTGGCGCGGTTTCTTCGCTCCGGCGATCTCACGGCCGTGGACGTGCCGGACGCGTCGACGGAGGCGATGCGCGACCTGGAACGCGCGCGAGAGGACGCCAAGAATGCCGAGCGTGTCGCTCGCCATCAGCTCTCGAAGTTTCTGCTGCGCCAGGGGCACCGATACGTAGGCACGACGTGGACCGACAAGCACATGGCGTGGATGCGCGCGCTACCCTTCGAGCACGAAGCGCATCACCGCGTACTGGTCGACCACGTGCACGCGGTCAATGAGGCGAGCGCACGCGTCGGCCGTCTGGACAAGGACATCGCCGAGCTGGTCGAGAGCTGGTCGCTCAAGCCGTTGGTGCAGGCGCTGCAGGGCCTACGCGGAGTCCGCTTGCTCACCGCCGTAGTACTCGCCGCGGAGCTGGGGGACATGGCCCGATTCGTCAAGCCGGCCCAGTTGATGGGCTACCTTGGTTTGGTGCCGTCGGAGCATTCGAGCGGAGAAAGCACCAAACGCGGGGGCATCACACGGACGGGCAATACGCACGTGCGGCGCATCCTGGTCGAGTCGGCCTGGGCGTACCGCTTCAAGCCGGCGCTAGGGCCGAGGCTGAAAAAGCGCAGCGAGCCGCTCTCTCAGCCCGTGCGGGCAATCGCCTGGAAGGCGCAGCTACGCTTGCACGGCCGGTACGCGCGGATGCTCGCGCGCGGCAAGAACAAGCAGCAAACGGTCACCGCCGTGGCCCGCGAGCTCGTCGGATTTGTCTGGGCCATCGCACGACAACCCGAGCTCCTGGCCGCCCAACCCACCATCGATCGGCAGTTGAAGCCAGTGGGCGACGGAGGCACCGACGAGGGAACCCTCGAGGCTCCTATGGGACACCTCGCTCCGCGAGGTGACTCCCGCCACTAGACCGAGGACGCCCACGACGAGATCAGGTCATGCGGTAGCCAACCCGCGCATATCAGGCTGATCAACCGTCGCCATGCAACCGACGTCGCCCGCTGTCTTCAACGCCCGATCCAAGAAAAGGCAAGGAACGAGAACGAAGAAAAGGAGAACCGTTGCAGCGCTTGACAGGGCCCACCATATCAGAAGCCGGGTGTTTTTTGAAAGAAGTCTGGGTGTTTTTCGTCGAGAGCGAGCGAGGCCGGCGGCGAGCCGCACGGAGCGTACTGATGTACGCGAGCACGCTCGACGCCGGGATCGCTCGGGTCGCCCCGGGGGTTGCCCCCCGGGGCTCCCACAGATCCGGACGTGCGCGAATACCGCATCCGGCTCCCCGGGTCACGGATTCGCTGCGCGTGAGGGGTAGCGGTGCGCGATGCGGGGCCACGGGAGCAGATAGCGCTCCAGAAGCTTGTCCATGCGCTCCCAAGTCATCGACGTCCGTTGCAAGCGGCGCCTTAGCCACTTGTTCCAGACGTGGATGACCTCGTAGCGAAAGCGCGCAAGCGCTTCCCGTTCCCGGTGACCCCGAAGTACTGGAAGTGCCCGCGGAACTTCGCCACGAGGGCTCGGTGCTGCTCGCGTACGGCGTCATGGCGGTGCCCTCGACACCAGTCCTTGACTCGCGAGAGGGCGCGACCAAAGCGATCACGGGCTGTCCGCCGCTTCACGATCCACTTGCCCTGGCGCGACTTGCCCCAGAAGTGCGTGAAGCCTAGCGTGAGGTTTCTCCTTCTTCAGTCGCTCTACATTGGCTTCCCCCTCACCGACGCTTCTCCTGGCGCACCGAAGCTATCGGCGGAAAACACCGACTTCTAGCTCTCTTACTGCTGAAAGGGAGGCAACGTCGCGATGTAGCGGGTGACCGCGCCACGCAGATCATCGGGCCCGTCGATGAATTCGACGCCAATGGCCGTACGCCCGCGCGCCTCGCGGGTCCAGCGGACGCTGGCCGCAACGACGATCATCGCGCCGCTCCCCGGACTCGCGAAGCGCAACTGAAGCACCGCCCCCAACGCAAACGACAGCGGTGAGACGACGAGCATGCCCTCCTCGCTGATCTCTTCGCTGCGCGCGTCGATCTCGCTCCCGGTGGCTGGCTTGACGACGACGGGGGTCACGTACGGTGCGCGCACGAACTGTCGCCGCCGCAACGTCGGGTCGCCGCGATCCTTGTCGCGTCGCAAGGTGACGGACGGCTCGACGGTTGCGCTGATCGTCTCCGCTTCTTCCCCCCGCCGCGCCTTCTTCTTCACGAGATGGATGGCACGCGCGGGCTCCTCATCGGCATGGGCGCTCTGCCCCCTCGCTTCTTCCGAAGGCACCGACAGCAGCGACGACCACCTCGGAGCGAGGCCACTCGACGCGAGGAGTGCCCGCCCGAGCTCGGCTGCATTCTGGAATCGAGCTCCCGCCTCTTTTTCTAGTGCGCTCTCGATCACCGTCGCTACCGCCGGCGGAACGTCGGCGCGCTTGTCGCGCACCCTGGGAGGGCCAGTTGCGTTCGAGACGCGTACGAGGACATCGGGGTAGCTACCCCCGTAGGGGACTTCGCCCGTGAGGCATTCGTAGAGGGTCATCCCGATCGCATAGACGTCGGTCCGCGCGTCGACTTCGTGCCCCCAGAGCTGCTCCGGGGCCATGTACTCCGGCGTACCGACGACTTCGTGCGCCGTCGTCAACTTCCGATCGTACTGCCCGAGATGATCGTCGGCGATCGCAGCAACACCGAGGTCGATGAGCTTCACGGTCTCTTGTCCGACCTCGTTGCGCGCGATGAAGACGTTGCTCGGCTTGATGTCGCGGTGAATCACGCCGCGAGCGTTCGCGTGTTCGACGGCGTCGCACACTTGGCGCCCCAGCTGCACTGCGTCCTCCAGGGTCAGCCGGCGGCGGGCGGCGAGGATGCCGTCGAGCGTGCGCCCCTCGAGCATCTCGAGGACGACGTATGGGCCGTGTTCGGCGCATTCCCCGGCGTCGAGGACTTCGACGAATCCCGGGTGCCGCACGGTGGTCAGGGCGTGCGCCTCGCGCAGCAGACGCATGTGAGCGGCGCCCACCGACCGCATCCCATCGGGCAGCAGCTTGATCGCGACGGTACGGCGCGTGAATTTGTGGTGCCCCTCGAACACGAGCCCCATTCCACCGCGTGCGATGAGTCGCCGGAGCTCGTAGCGGATATCGACGATTGCGCCGACGAGCGGCTCGCTCACCCGGCCGACGGTATCATACGATGCGCGCGCCGAGGGAGCCGAGGCGTGCAGAACAGCGCAAACCGGGCAAGAGTCACGTTTGCGCGGCTCGCGCTGCTTTACTTCGTGTCGGGGGCCGTGGGCCTCGTCGATGAGGTGATCTTTTCGAAGTATCTGACGTGCGCGTTCGGAGCCACCGCGCAAGCGTCGAGCGCCGTGCTCGTTGCCTTCATGACCGGGCTGGCCCTCGGCTCCGCCGCGATCGCGCGCTTCGACGACCGAATCGCGCGGCCCCTCATCGTGTACGGGGTGCTCGAGATGGCCGTCGGTGTTGCCTGCGCGCTCTCGCCGTGGCTGTTCGATGCGGTCACGCGTGTCTACGCTTCAATCGCGTCCGGGGCACCGTCTCTCGCGTGGCTCGAGCTGCTACGCGGCGTGCTCGCGGGGAGCGTGGTCCTCCTTCCGACCGTTGCGATGGGGGCAACGCTGCCACTCGTCGCGCGCGTGGCCGGGGGATCTGGGGACGGCGGTGACACCCGAGTGTCGCTTCTCTACGGCGCCAACACCGCAGGCGGGGCGGTCGGATCGCTGCTCGGGGCTTACGTCATCGTCCCATCGCTCGGTCTTGCGGCGAGCCTGCGCGCGGGCGCGACCGTCAGCGTCCTCGTGGGGATCGCGGCGGTGTCGCTCGCGCGACGGATCGACCCAGCGCCGTCGATGGGCGCTCCGCGCGTTTCGACGTCGCGTGTCGACCGCGGAGACAGCGCGCTGCTGCTCGCGGCGGCATCGTCGGGGGCCCTCGTGTTCGCGAGCGAAGTCGTCTTCGTCCATTTGCTCGCGCTCATCGACGGAACGAGCGTGTACGCGTTCGGTTTGGTACTCGCGGTCTTCCTTCTCGCCCTGTCGGTGGGCGCGGGTCTGTCGCGCGGGCTCGCGAGGCTCGCCGGGGACAATGCGCTCTCCGCGAGCCTGGCCATTTCCGGGCTCGTGCTGGCAACGACCCTCCCTTGGTGGGATCGTTTGCCGGGACTCTTCGTTGCGATCGGACCTCTCGTCACGTCGTGGGGAGGACGCGAGGCAGTGCGGGGAGCCGTTGCGGCGCTTGCGATTGGGCTGCCGGCGATGTCCATGGGGACGACCTTTCCACTCGCGCTCGCCGCGGTCGCCGCTCGCGACGATCGAGGGGCGCGGACGGCCCGCCTGACCGCAGTGAACACGATCGCGTCGATCGTCGGGTCGATCACGGCCGGATTCGTGCTCCTTCCCAGGCTCGGGTCGCAGGTCTCGTGCTGGGTGATCGCTCTTGCGTACGGCATCGCAGCACTCGGTGTGCACGTGCCGGCAAAGCCGTGGACTTTCGCGGCAGCGGCGGGCACGGCGATCCTCATCGCGCTCGCACCCCGCTGGGATCTCACGCGCCTGGCGAGCGGGACGAACGTCTACTTCGAACGCCAGTCCGAGCAGGGGGCGGTCATCTGGATCGACGAGGACGTGCACGGCGGCGTCGTGACGGTGACCCGCAAGGAGGTCGGTCCGGGCCAACGAGCCATCACGACCCTTTGGACGAACGGCAAATACCAGGGCGATGACGGTTTCCAGATCGCCGCTCAGAGAGGGTTTGCAGACCTGCCGGCGATGTTCGTTCGCCACTTCGATCGTGCGCTCGTCGTCGGGCTGGGTACGGGGACGACGCTCGGGGCCCTCGCGCAATACCCGTTCGCGCGAGTCGACATTGCCGAGCTATCGCCGGGTATCGTCAAGGCGGCGCGCGCGTTCTTCACGCGCGCCAACGGCGGGGTGCTCGACGATCCGCGCGTCCACGTCGTCCTCGAGGACGGACGCAACGTGCTGCTCGTTCAGCAGTCTCTCTACGACCTCGTGACGATCGAGTTGACGAGCATATGGTTTGCCGGCGCCGCCAATCTCTACAGCCGCGAATTCTATGCAACGGCAGCCGCCAGATTGAGCGACAGCGGCGTCTTGTCTCAGTGGATTCAGCTCCATCACACGACGCTCCGCGAGATCGTCCGCCAGATGGCGACCGCGAGGGCGGTGTTCGCGCATGCCGCCTTCTTCATACGCGGCGACCAGGGGATGCTCGTCATGAGCGCGGTGCCCCTGCGCGCGCACCCGCGCATCCCCGGCGACCTGGATGACTTGATACTGGCCGACGACACGCTCGACGAGTTCATCGACGATGTGTGCTCGGACCAGCACACGACGCGCGCGGCAATGATATCGACCGATGACGACCGCCGTCTCGAGTACGCAACCCCACGGAACAACATCCCCGGCATGCCTGCGATTGCCGAGATGACGGCGGCGATCCGAAAATGGCGTCGGCTGGAAGTCGTCTCACGTGTGGAAGCGCATTGATGTGCGCGGTTACCCTTCATTCATTCATTCACAAAGGAAGCAGGAGCCGCCGGTGGTTTTCGTCGAGACCAAGCGATGGCGCCGGCGGCCGGCC
>JALYHX010000100.1 GCA_030776305.1 Myxococcota bacterium | reverse complement strand
GAGTGCCTGACTTGGTCGAACTCCTCAGCGGTGCGATGTCGGGCAGCGAGCTCACATCTGTGCTCCTTGCCGTTTCGAGCAAGCGCGCCGGCAAGGCCGCCGGCGTCTTCCCGCAGCACCTGTTGTCGAACTATCGGTCGGTCCCAGCGCTTGCACCCTCTCGCGTTCCGTTTGCCCGGCTGCGTGAGATCCAGTCCGTGGCATTCGCTGCGGCCTCGGACTTCGAGCCCATCGAGCTCTCTCCGGTCCAACCATTCGGGCTCAATCGCGCGACAGGCATCCATCAGAACAATGTCGTGTCCACCGTACGACCATGGGAGCTGCTCGCCGATCCCACGAGCCAGCTCGCCCTCGAAGCAGCCGAACGGCGTAGTGCAGACCGATTTCAGACGGTGAGGCTGTGCGCGTGCGCGCGCGTCATGCGGCTGCAGCCCACCCAAGTGAAAGGGTATGGGCCGCATTTTCGCATGTTCGGTCTCGTGAGCGCGGGCCGGGCAACCGCCGATGAGGCATTCGAGCGCGACGAGCTGTCGAGGCATGCGATCATCGTGGTTCGGATGTTGCGCGAGCTTGGCGTGCGCGTCCTGCGCGTCGAATTGTCCGATGCCCGCGCAACCTTGGCGCTCCTCGCGACGGCGGGACTCGGTTCGGAAGACGTCCGTACCGCGGTGCGAACACATCGGCCCAACTCCGGGCCCGATCTTCTCGCGCAACGCGGGGTGCAGCTTCCGCTGCTCGAGGGCGATATGGGCGCAGCGCTTTCCGGGCTGCCGCTCACGAGCGAGCTTCGAAGTCGACTGGTCCGGATGCACGAGCGCACGGCAATGCCTCTGGCTGCCCACTTGGGTATCCCCGTCCACGTCGAAGTGTCGCGTCTTCATGGTCTCGGCTACTACGAGAGCTGGCAACTCGGGATCGTCGTGGGCGACGATGCGGGTGAGGCGACGATTGCGGACGGGGGCGTGGTGACCTGGACGCAATCGATGCTCAGCGACCGCAAAGAGCGCCTGGTCACGAGTGGAGTCGGCGTGGAATACTTGGGATCGCGGTTCGTGATCGCGCCGAGCCGAGCTGGGAGCGATCGGTCTTTTTCGCCGATTCCGGCGCGCTAGCCCTTGGTCTTGATTGGCCGTACTCGGGGCGCAACCAAGCGAAAGCCACTCGAGGTGCCCCACCGCGGTGAAACCCGCGGCCGGCTCTTCCTACAGGTTGATCTGCATGCCGAGCTCCACGACGCGGTCCGGCGGAATGCCGAAGTATTGAGTTGCCGATCGAGAATTGCGCGAAATGAACGAGAAGAGCGCCTTCCGCCAGCGAAACATTTTGCTATCCCCGGTCGTCAGCAGCGTCTCGCGCCCAAGAAAGTAGCTGGCCGATGGCGCAGCGAAAGGAAGGTCGTAGCGCTCGGCGGCGTCTTCCATCAGCCTCGGCACGTCGGGCGTCTCCATGAATCCGTAATGCGCAGTGATCTGAAAGAGTCCCTGGCCGAACGTGCGCACGGCGATTCGATCCGCGCTTCTGACCTCCGGAATGGACTCGGACACTATCGAGAGAAGCACGACCGTCTCATGCAAGACCCGGTTGTGCTTCCAGTGATGCAACAGCACGACAGGCACGCCGTTCGGATTCGACGCCATGAACACCGCAGTCCCGCTGACCCGATGCGGCTGATGCTTCGCGAGATCCTGCACGAATAAGTCGATCGGCAGCATCCGGTCGGCCAGATTGCGAGCGAGATAGGCGCGGCCCGTCTTCCATGTCGTCATCACGAGAAATAGGGCAACGCCGACGGCGATCGGGAACCATCCGCCGTGGAAGAACTTCATCGCATTGGCTCCGAAGAAGGGAATGTCGAAGCTCAAGAAAACAGCCACGAGGGTCCCCGCTTTCCACAGTGGCCACTTCCACGTGCGCGTCAGGACCACGAAGTACACGATGGACGTGATCGCCATCGTACCCGTGACGGCGATGCCGTATGCGGCGGCCAGCGCGCTGGATTCTTTGAAACTGAGCACGAGCCAAATACACCCGATGGCCAATGCGATGTTGACTTCCGGAACATAGATTTGGCCTTCCGCTTCACCGGAGGTGTGCACGATCGTCACGCGAGGACAAAACCCGAGCTGCACTGCCTGGCGGGTGAGGGAGTACGCGCCGGAGATGAGCGCTTGCGATGCGATGATCGTCGCGGCCGTGGAGAGAAAGACCATCGGATAGAGCAGCGGTCCAGGAACCAGGGCATAGAACGGGTTACCAGCCAACGAAGGGTGCTGGATGATGTACGCGGCCTGTCCGAAGTAATTCAGGAGGAGAGCCGGCATCACGAGCGCATACCAGGCGACGCGAATCGGGCCCCGCCCGAAGTGACCCATGTCGGCGTAAAGCGCCTCGCCGCCGGTGATCACCAGCACGACGCTCCCCAACACCAGAAACCCGTGCCATCCGTGGCGAGCGAAAAAGGAAAACGCGTGCACGGGGTCGACTGCCCCGAGGACGGCGGGATAACGCGCGATTGCGTGCAGGCCAAGCACCGCGAGCGTCAAAAACCACAGCAACATGATGGGGCCGAATACGCCTCCGATCCGCGCCGTGCCGCGCTTCTGTACCGAGAACAGGCCGACCAAGATCGCGACGGTGATCGGGACGATTGCCGGGGTGAGGCGCGTCGTACCGACTGCGATGCCCTCGACCGCGCTCAGCACCGAAATCGCCGGCGTAATGACGCCATCTCCATAGAGCAGGGCTGCGCCGAATATCACCAGACCGGCGACCGAGCCGATGCGAATCGCATCCGACTTGGGCCGTGCCGGCGTCAAGGCCAGAAGTGCCAGAATCCCACCCTCGCCACGATTGTCCGCCCTCATGATGAAGGTCAGGTACTTGACTGTGACGACCATGGTCAGCGACCAAAAGACGAGCGACAAGACGCCGAGCAGGTTCGCCTCCGTCGCCATCACGCCATGGTCGGGATCGATGCACTCCTTGATTGCGTAAAGTGGGCTGGTACCGATGTCTCCGAAAACGACACCGGCCGCCATCAGAACCAACTTCGCGGTGCTCGAATGCGCGCCGGTCGGGTAGACGGACACGGGCGCGGACAATGCGCTCCCCGACGACGAGATCGGGGCTGGCGAGGGGTCCGCGTCGGAATTCGACGACGCTTTGTCGTTCAGCACGGGGGTCGCGTCAGCTGGCATGGGGATCTGCCGCCATGATGCGCCTATTGTATTTCAATGATGCTCCGGCTTCGTCTTCGTGCTCGCGTCTCGATGATGTCCAGGGGAAGCCTTGTGCACGGCAGCCGCAACCATGACTTTCTGCGGCGTGACGCCGGCGGCCACGGTGGCAAGGAAGGTCCTTCACGCGTCATCCAGCACTTTTTATAGCCTATGTGGCGTTTTCGCCCTCGAACTCCCTCGCGGCGAACTCAACAGCGCCTTCGCACATGAACGGCATCGGAGCGGTATTTTGCCTCGTGCTCGGCGAGCCCGCAGCCGAGTGAGCGGCTCATTTGTAAATCGCGGCCTTCGACTGACGCTTGCGCGGGCGGCCCCCCCGGTGCTCCTCCGCGCATGTATCCTGCAAGCCGTCACGTCGAGAATGATCGGCAGAGTCGATACGACTGCAGGGGCACGGGTGCCGCCGATGGGGCACAGCCGAGCGATGGGGTACGCGGATTTCTCAGTCGCGTCGTGGCGACGCCGGAGGGCCGCACTGCTTGTGTGCGCAATCGCGCTATTCGACTGCAGCTTTCCGGGTGTGAGCTTCGAACCCCCCGCCGACGAGGCGGGTGTCGAGGGCGGGCTGGCAGCGCAGTTCGGCGACCATGCCGCGATCACCGACGCGGGCCCTACCGCCCATAGTGACGCGCCCTTTTTCAATGGCCCCGGCGATGCGGTCAGCGTGTCGCCGCTAGGCGACGCACATGGCGAGCCTCTGATGGGCTCGGCGGATGCCGGCGCGTCCGCTGGCGACCCGAGTGTTCTGACGGACGCGGGCGCCAGCGAAAGCGGAGGCAGTTCCGGGGGCAGGGTTACGGGAAGTAGCAGCAGTGGAAGTGGGAGCGCCAGTGGCGGCACCGGGA
>JALYHX010000099.1 GCA_030776305.1 Myxococcota bacterium | reverse complement strand
CCGCCCTGGAAGATCCCGATGCCTGGCGAGCCGCCGGACTCGACCGGTGAGGGGCCGCCGGCCGAATACGTCGAGGGTGATCTGGACGCGGATTTCTTCCAAACCCCCTACGGCCTCTTCGTTCTCGGCGCGCAGGCGCTGCGTGCGGGACATCAAGTGAAAGTGATGAACCTGTCCTGCTTTCCCTGGCGGCGGGTCGAGGAGATTGTGGGCGCGCTCGACGCCGAGCTGTTCGGGCTATCGTGCTGGACGGCCAACCGGCGTGGGGTCGCGCTCGTCGCACGCTCCATCAAGGCAATGCACCCGAACGCGCACGTGGTCGTCGGGGGCCCGCATGCAACGCCGCTCGCGCGCGAGATGCTCGTCCACCATGCCGAGATCGACACCGTGTCCGTCGGCGAGAGTGAAATCACGTTTCTCGAGTTGGTCGAGCGACTGCAATCCGGCAACCATACCGACGGAATCGCAGGCACTGTGTTCCGGGCGGCGGATATCCCCCAGATGGGTCCCGCGCGCCCGGCGATCGAGGACCTCGACAGCATCGCTTCCCCTCACGACTATTTCGACACGCACATCCTCATGACGTCCCGAGGCTGCCCGTGGCGCTGCACCTTTTGCGGCGCCGAGGCAAGCTGGGGGCGGGGGTATCGCGCGCAATCGGTCCCGTACGTACTCGATGCAATCGAGAAGGCCGTTGCGCGCGCGCCCGTGAAAATGATCCAGATCAAGGACGACACGTTCACGACGAACCGCAAGCGGGTGGTCGCTCTCTGTCGTGGGATGCGCGAGCGGAAATTGCAGTTCCTTTGGAGCTGCGACACGCGGGTGGACGTGCTGAGCGACGAGCTGTTGCACGAAATGCGCCTCGCCGGCTGCGAGCGACTCAGCCTCGGCGTCGAGTCCGGATCGCAAAAAATCCTCGACGCGATCGACAAGAAGATCACCGTCGACGAGATCATCGCGTCGACGGCGCTCGCGAAGAAATGGGGGATCAAGGTTCGCTACTACATGATGATTGGCAATCGCGGGGAGACGGCCGAAACTTTCGCCGAAACGCTTGCGTTCCTCGATCGCGCGCGTCCGCACCAGTATATTTTCGCCTGCTTGTCGGTTTATCCGGGCACACGCGACTACGATGAGGCGGTCAAAGAAGGGTGGCTCGACGCTGAATTTTACTTCGAGCGCGACTTCCAGGAGCTCAAGACGACTTTCGATGCCTCCGACGAGGACACCTCGTTCTTTCGCGAATGGTTTCAGAAGAACAAGGGGCTCAAGGAAAGCTTCGCCGAAGGCGTGTCCGAGTACGAAGGGATTGTCGCGCGGCTCGGTGACCACCACGCCGCTCACATGGATCTCGGCGGCGCTTATTATCGCGAAGGGCGATTGGAAGAGGCCGAGAAGCACGTGCGACGCGCGCTCGATCTCGGATATCCCTTGCCGGGGCTGGGCCTGAACTATCTCGCTTGTGTCGCGGCGCAACGAGGAGAGTTCGAGCGCGTGGTCGAGTGTTTCGGCGAGGCGGAGCGGCTTGACCCGCAGCACTGGGTTATCGCGCGAAACGCGCGCGCACTGCAGCAATGGGTCGCTCGAGGCGGCCCGCGACAGAAGCTTCCCATCGACCTCGTGGCGAGGCATGAGTTCCAGCTCCTCGAGCGCAACGCACAGCCGACGCTTCCAGGGCCGGTTCCCGATGACTTCGCCATCTGGAAGCCGGCTCCGTTGCCGCCAGAACATCCCGTGGGTGGCCGTCCGCTGGATCCGCGCAAGCTCCGGGTGCTCACAATTTGATGCCCCAGAAGAGCGGACTGACACCCAGGCGGGCGCGCGCAAGAGCCCCAATCGTTCTCGTGCGAAGCATCATCGCAGGTGTCTTTGCAATGTGCGCCTGCCTCGGAAGTCCGACGGTAGCGACCCCTCCCGTTCCGCGCGGGTGCGTCGTCGATGGCGGCGTGGCGCCCCCCACTGCCGCCAACGGCTACTACACGAACGGGGGGTCCGTATGCGCGGCTGACGGAACACTGCACACTTTTCACGGGGTCGATCGGCCTTCGCTCGAGTGGCGCTCGGACGGCGAGAACCTATCGGCCGCCGATTTCGCCGCGATGGCCGGGTGGGGCGCGAACGTCGTGCGGATCGCCCTCAATCAAGATTTCTGGCTATCCGGCGCGGCCCTCTACCAGCCGTCGTACGCACGCGCCGTCGACGCGGCGGTGACATGGGCGGAGGCTGCGGGGCTCGACGTCATCCTCGATCTGCATTGGTCCGACGCCGGTGATCTCAGCGTGACGTCGACCGACCATGCGATGCCCGGCTACAGCAAGCAGCAGACAATGGCGGATCTGAATTCGATCGAATTCTGGAAAGAGGTCGCGGCTCGGTACAAGGGGGACGGTCACGTCCTTTTTGAGCTTTACAACGAACCTCACGACATCACCTGGGACGTTTGGCTGAATGGCGGGCGGGCCGGCGGTTTCGTCGCGGCCGGCATGCAACAGCTCTACGACGCCGTCCGCGGAGCGGGTGCGAACAACGTCGTCATAGCGGGCGGGCGCTCGTATGCGTACGACCTCTCGGGTGTGGGCTCGCGCGGATATTACATCCACGGTTACAACGTCATGTACGCGACGCACCCGTATTTATCTTCCAACGACGTAGGGAGCGGCTGGGAAGGCTTCTTCGGTCATTTGCAGACGGAAGACGACGCGCCGGTCATTGCCACCGAGTTCGGCGATAGCCGGACCCCATCGTGCACCGGAGATTGGGACCGTCAACTCATCGCGTTCATCGACGCCCATCGGGCATCGTGGACGGCGTGGGCATGGTTTCCCGGAGTGACGACGACGGACCCCGAGGGTTGCCAGTTTCCCTCCCTCATCAAAGACTGGGCTGGCACTCCCACCGTGCAAGGAATTGTTGTCCGCGACGCGCTTGCGGCTTATACCTCCTCGACACCCAGAATGCCGATCGGACCCGTCGGAGCCGAGCAAGTCGATGCCTCCCTCGAGGGCGCGGCGGACGAAGCATCCGATGTGGCCATGTACGACGTTCCGGACGCTCCCCTCGAATGACGCACGCCGACGACGCGCTCGACGCGGGGCGTCGAGCGCGATATGTGAACTGACG
>JALYHX010000098.1 GCA_030776305.1 Myxococcota bacterium | reverse complement strand
CACCCTTCTCCGGCGTTCGTTTCAAGTCGACGTTCTCGCCTGCCCGAAGTGTGGTGGCCGGCTCCGCGTGCTCGGCGACATCACCGAAGCCGCGATGGTGAGGCTTGTTCTCGAAAGCGTTGGCTTGCCAACAGAGGCACCGCGACCCGCGCCGGCACGCGACCCCACCGAGCTCCTCGCCGAACTGGACGTGAACTTACGCAGCGGCTGACGGAACGGCACCGATGGGCGGCCGGCTGCCTTGGAAGCGGTCAATTTGGTCGGCGATTCCACCCCGAACGCGTGATTCCAGTCTCGCCGATAAGTCGCGCTGTGTGAACTTCAACGCCGCCTCCTCTTGATCGGCCGCCCCTGCTTGCACCGCTTATCCGCCCCGTCACTCGCGTCCGACTGAGAATCGGATGCCTGGGCTCGGGTCGGTTTTTAGCTAAGCTAAGCTAATATAACTTTAGACATCCGCACTTCTCGCGGCGGCGTCGCGCCGTGGAGGCAAGTTGCGCCATGCGCTATCCCGATCTTCTTCTTTCTCTTCTTCCTCCTCTCGGGGCTCTGGTGGCTTGTGGCAACACCAGCGCCAATCCGGCTGTTTCGTCGGACGCGGCAGCCTCTGCCGATGCAGTTGTCGACAGCTGGAGCGAGCCGGCCGATGGCATGGCGGAGATCGGCGTATTGGGCCAAGACGCGACGACCGAAATGGCAGACGGCGCGGGCGAAAGCGCCTCCACGGATGACGGGGTTGCTCCCTTCGATGCCGATGCGGAAGCCGACGCCGCTTCGGCTGGGGACGCGGACGCAGCGGACGATACTGTGGGGTCATGTCCCGACGTTCGCGGGCAGTACGGAATCACGACGTCCGGCTCCGGATGCGGCAGCGTCTTCGGCAGCTCGCCCCCGTGCATTCGCGAAGGGCAAACCTTCTGCGACGTCGTCTTTCAGTCGTTTCCAAGCGGGGGCGGTGACGCCGGACCTTCCGCGATCAATGGCGACGCGCAGCTGCAGCCCGATGGAAGCTTCGCCAACGCGAACCTCACGGTGGGCACGATCTCCCGGATGGGATGCACGGGAAGCTGGGATCTTGCGTCGTCCACGATGGTCGTCACTTGCGGTGGAGTCAACGCATCTTGCGTCCTGCATTTGAAGCGTTATGCGTCGACCTGCAATTGAGCTCGGCGCCGCGGCGGCGGACCCCGTTGTATCCCCGATATTGGGACGAGGGCCTCATGCGGCCATTCGCCGATTGAGGTTGAGGACTCCGCCAAGGCGTTCGCCGCGGCCGATGCGGCCCACGGTTGCCGTGATGGTTTACGGCTGCAAGCACGCGGGCTCCGGCGGGAGCGGGGAGCCGCCGCGTCCACTCGCGCAGCGCGGCGCTCCCCTTTCCCTGATTGTCGCCACGAGCTTGCTTAGCTCGTGGTGCCCGGCGGCGGCGCGGCAGCCGTCGGACCCGTGCTCGTCGCATGGGTCGTCGGGCTGCTCGGCTCCGTTGCGGTGGGCTGCGGCGCAAGGATGGGCGTCACGGTGATGCCGATGACGGCACCTTTGACGCCCTTCTTTTGCACCTTGCCCATCGTGTGCCGTGCCGCGCGCGTGGCCTTGGCCTTCGCGACGGACGCGGCCTTTTGCTCCGGCGTCCGCGTCGCCCGCTTGGGCGGCGTGAAGCCGAAGTCGGCGAGCACGGGACTCGCGACGCCGAAGACGTTGATCATGTGCTGACGCAGGGCACGGATGACCGGCGTCAGTTTGGTGTTCAACGTCCTATCCTCCACCACCGACGACCGCCAATTGGCCTTCGCGGTGGCAGACCCGTTGGCCGAGTCGATACGGCCCTGAACGAGCTTCACGAGATCGGCCGGCGTGTACGTCGAGCCCACCAGGGGCAAACTCGACGCGGATTGCAGGTGCTTCTGGATTCCCGCGATGACCTGCGCATCGCGAGCTTGGGTGTGGGTACGATTGACGGTGGACATGATCCGTTCCTTTCCATTCGGAAAACGAGACACCCGCCGCGAAGCACTATGCGCGATCGTGGGCCTCATCTACGTACGGACTGCTCGCGGACTTTTTCGCCAAAGAAAATGCGTTCTCTTGTCGATTTCTGAAAAGCCGAGTGCTTTCTTCGACGCGCGCGCTCGGGCTCCGTGAGCCAAAGCGCCTATCTCTTCGGGCCAAGCGTCGGTCGATTCGAGCCAAGCGCTTATCTCTTCGGGCCAAGCGTCGGCCGATTCGAGCCAAGCGCTTATCTCTTCGGGCCGAGCGCTTGTTCAAGAGAGCCAAGCGCGTGGGCCGAAGAGATGAGCGTCTGGCCAAGCGACCCAAGCGCGTGGGCCGAAGGGATAGGCGTCTGGCCAGGCCACCCAAGCGCTCGGGCCGAAGAGATAGGCGTCTGGCGAGGCCACCCAAACGCTCGGGCCGAAGAGATAGGCGTCTGGCCAGGTGAGCCAGGCGTTGAGCCAGCCGGGGTCGGCGTCCACCCACGCGAGCCGAGCCCATGGCCCGCCGTGCTGGGCTTTTGGCCAAGCGAGCCCAAATGCGTGGCCGTCGGGCTGAGGGTCTGCCCGGGCGACCCAAACGCTCGGGTCGTTAGAGCGGCGCGCGTCTACACGTCGATCGCCGTCAACGTCGTGCCGCCGGAGCAACACTTGCGGGAGCCCCCGCAGCCGCAGGCTTGCTCGCCCCTTGCGGCGTACCGAGCGCAGCGAGATCCGGCGCCGCCCCGAGCTCCTCAAAGGCCGCGCGCGCTGCGTGCCATTCGAATTCACGTCGCGAATTTCGACGTCCTCTCCCGAACACTGGCGTGGCACCGTCGCGACGGCGAGGGGAATGAGCTCTTTGACGAGCACGACGGCATCGCCTGCAACCGGCTCGGGGACGCGGCACTCGCCATGCGTATGCGATTGGAACAGGAAGAAGGAAAGATCGGAAGGGCGCGGGGTGTTCGGCGCCGACCTATCGCAGACGATAGTCGAGCACGAAGATGTTGGACGAGCTCTTCTGCGGGTAAAATACGGACAGGACGTCTTCCGATTCGAGGCGTGCCGTGTCGATGAGAGGGTCCGAGAAGAACCGTCCGGAATCGACGCTGTCGAGCAGAACCCAATTGCTGAAATGGGATGCGGGGGACGTGGCCGCAATTCTCAGGTCAGGCAGAATTGCATACACATCGTTGCTGGAAGAGATGGCCAGCTTCCCCCGAAAGAGGGCGATGGATGCCAACCCAATCGCCGTTCTCGTCCAGCTCCCGGTCGTGTCTCTCAAGTAATAAAAGTATTCGCTCTTGCTTCTGGCGCTATCGAAGGTGGCGTCGTCGGCCTGCGAATCGGGCATGTGCGACATGAGGACGTGAACTCTGCCCACAGCGTCGACTGCCATGTGTTCGTTGTTGATGAGCCCGCGGTTCTGGTTGATGGTCCAAACATTGATGCCCGGCGAATTCTTGACGACGTACGACGATCCCGTCGTGGCTGTCGTGGCGCCGGCGTTGTTCTTCCATGTTCGGCCGTTGTCATCACTGTAGATGTAGAGAAGATCATGATCCGTGGACGCATCGGGAGTCTCTCTCCAGCACCACGACATGTGAAGGCGGGTGCCCCCCCGGGTGTAGGACAGCCCATGCGGATACGCATTGACGCTGTCGATGGTCCCGTTGACGTACATGCCCATGGACGTCCAGGCATGAGTGTTACCGTCGTATTCCCACAAATACTCGTCGCCGCTGCCGCTGGCACCTACTCGTGCCTCAAAGAGCATCTTTGTCCCGTCTGGCTCGGTCACGAACCTGGGGTAGGTGACTCGGCCGACCGCCGCATTGCCCACCAAGTTGTCTGTCACCGCCGAAAAGCTCGAAGGGGACCAGGACGCGGTCGTCGGATTGGTCAAGAGCCCGGAAACCGACCTGCGGTAATGCAAGTTGGACACGTGATGATCGAAGGAAAGGTGAAGGGTGCCATCCGTCGGGCAAATGCCCAGCGAGATCGTGTTGTGGGCGTCGTTTGCGCTGTTCGTGTAGTCCGTAAGCTCGATGGTCGCCCAGGCGCCCTGCGGCAAGGCCCTTCGACCCAAGACCACGTGGCGACTGGTGTTCCAAAGGGCGGCGTATTGATATCCTTGGAAACTGACGATTCCGTCTTGTTGGAACGACTCCCCGTTCAGATAGCCTCCGAACGACACGATCGTGATTCCGGCGTCAGCGAGAAGGCTCTCGCCGTTTTTCGTCACGGCTGGAGTTACGTTTCCCGTCACGACCGTCGCGTCACCGGCACCCCCTGTGTCGGGGCCCGAGGTCGCGTCGGTGCCGCCCCCCGCGCCATCGGCCCCCGTGTCCCCACCGGAACCGACGTCTGAAACGCCGCGCGCCCCATCTACCCCCGCGCCCGAGTTTGCGTCGCCGCCGGCGCTCGAATTGACACCCAGACCGCCGCCGCTCGAGCCCGTCACGTTGCCTGCCGCGCTCGAGTCGCCACCTAAGGTGAGGGGCATGCCGCTGTCGATCGTGAAGCCAGAGCCCGAGCCGGCCATTGAGCCACCCCCGCCGCCACCCCCGCCGCATCTCGCGATCAGCCCGACACACGCGATGCCCAGCACCGCGACGATGGGCGAGCTTCGTCCAACGCGATTGGGTCTTTGCTGCATGGTCGGCTTTCTCCTGGGTCTACGGACGAGGCGGCTCCGAGCTCCATAGCTCGATTCCATCGTAAGAGGACCATGCGTCGGGTTGATTGGCAGTAGTCATATAATAGAGTCCGTCGGGGATGGTCTCGTTGTAGGCCGGCGCGATATATGTATCGCACCAAGCAGACCACACTCCAGTCGCCGATGCGCTGTCAGCACCGTGGAAAGATCGTTGGGTGCGACACGTACGAGCTGGCGTAATGGCGGTGAGCTTCGCCCGAGCCAAGACGCCTTGTTGCCTTACGGTAACGATTTCTTCAGGAAAAATACGGACAGCAACCCGAGTCATGCCCGTCGTCACTTGTGCGGCCCGACGGCGCCGCTCCACACCGCAGCTGCCTTGCGCTCAATCCACTTTGAGGATGGCTAAAAATGCCTGCTGCGGGATTTCGACGGTGCCCACTTGTTTCATGCGCTTTTTGCCCTCTTTTTGCTTTTCGAGGAGCTTGCGCTTGCGTGAGATGTCGCCGCCGTAACACTTCGCGGTCACGTCCTTTCGGAGCGCCTTGACCGTTTCGCGCGCGATGATCTTTCCACCAATCGCGGCCTGAATGGCCACCTCGTATTGCTGGCGGGGGACGAATTCCTTGAGCTTCTCGGCAAGCGCGCGGCCGCGGGGGTGGCTCTTGTCCCGGTGGACGATGATAGAGAGGGCGTCGAGCGGGTCGCCATTCACGAGGATGTCGACCTTCACGAGATTGTCAGCGCGGAAGCCGATGAGCTCGTAGTCCATCGACGCGTAGCCGCGCGAGACGCTCTTGAGTCGGTCATGAAAATCGAAGAGCACCTCGGCGAACGGAAGCTCATACGTGACCATCACTCGGTCCGCCGACGCGTACTGCATCCCTTTCTGAATGCCACGTCGCTCCTGGCAAAGGGCGAGAACCGCACCGACGAACTCGGCCGGAACGTGAATGGCCATCGTCACGATCGGCTCTTCGATGCGTTCGATCGTCTGCGGGGGCGGAAGCTTGGCCGGGTTCTCGACGCGGACCATCGTATGCGCGCTGTCGGACAAGTACACGTTGTAGACGACGCTGGGGGCGGTCGTGATGAGATCGAGATTGAATTCGCGTTCGAGCCGTTCCTGGATGATCTCCATGTGGAGGAGACCCAGGAATCCACATCGGAAACCGAAGCCCAAGGCCTCACTCGTGTCGGGCTCGAAGCTGAACGCAGCGTCGTTGAGGTGCAACTTTTCCATGGCATCGCGCAATTGCGGATACTCGGCGCCATCGGTCGGGTACACGCCAGCGAACACCATCGGCTTGACCTCTTTGAAGCCGGGGAGCGGCGCGGTCGTCGCGCCGAGGTGATGGGGCCCACGACCTGGGGCGCTGACTGCATGAGTCACCGTGTCGCCAAGTTTGACGTCGTGAACGCTTTTGATGTTTGCCGCCAGGAAGCCGACTTGCCCGGGTCGCAGCTCATCCACCGGCGCGGCGAACGGCTGGAAGAAGCCCATTTCGGTCACTTCGCAGTCGGTGCCGGTGGCCAGGAACCGGATCTTGTCCCCCTTCTTGATTGTGCCGTCGACGACACGCACCATCACGACCGCCCCGCGGTAACTGTCGTACCAGGAGTCGAACAGAAGGGCGCGAAGCGGTCCGTCCGTCCCCTTCGGCGGCGGCACCTTGAGGACAATCTGCTCGAGGATGTCGCGTACGCCCGCGCCCGTCTTTCCGCTCGTCGCGATTGCGGTCGAACAGTCGATCCCGACGAGCTGCTCGATCTGCGCCTTCGTCTTTTCGACGTCGGCACTGGGAAGGTCGATCTTGTTCAGGACCGGCAAGATCTCGAGTCCCTGGTCGGCGGCCAGATACACATTTGCGAGCGTCTGCGCCTCGACCCCCTGCGTGGCGTCCACGACGAGAACGGCTCCTTCGCACGCGGCGAGGCTCCGAGAGACCTCGTAGTTGAAGTCGACGTGTCCCGGCGTATCGATGAGATTGAGCTCGTAGGTGTTTCCGTCTGCAGCGGTGAATGCCAGCCGGACGGTCTGGGCCTTAATCGTGATGCCCCGCTCCCGCTCGATATCCATCTTGTCGAGGAACTGAGCGCGCATCTCGCGCTCCGTCAGCGCTCCCGTGAGCTCGAGAATGCGATCGGCCAGCGTCGACTTGCCATGGTCGATGTGGGCGATGATGGAGAAATTGCGGATGGCGTGCTGGGGGATTGGCATTGCGAAGCATCAGCCCTTGCTTGCGCTGGCGGCGCGCTCTGGCTTCGCCTCGGCCGTCGGCGGGGCAGGGGGAGTCTCAGCCTCTCCCTGCGGTCTGGCAAGCGGGAGCTGACCGGGTAGCAAGTGGTCGTACTGCCGGAGCACGAGATCGATTCCTTCTCGAATGTAGACGGCCACCGGCACCTTGGTGCGTTCGTGCAGCAGCCGCAGCCTTTCGCTCTGCTCAGGAGTCACATAGATCGTGGTCGAGATCTTCTTGCGCGACATGGGGGCCGAGGGACTGAAGCTCCGTGATGACGGGGACTTAGAACGCCCGGCGCTCGACTCGCCAACGCCGGCCGACCGACGGCCATGCGCAAGTTGGGTCGGGGGTCCGCACGTGAAGTTACCCTACGTGAACATACGTGCGCCTTCAAGCGCGAGCGCCCGCCAATCGGCAGATCATGGAATCGCTGGCAAATCAGCCTCCTTGCCCCGACGCACCCGGGGCGCGTATTGTCCGCAACGCGCTCGTGTAACTCGCCCGTGGCCACTGCCACCGCGAAATTTTTTGCTGCGTCCGTCCGGAATGATCCGATGACCAACGTGCCCCAGTTCCCGACCAGGCGGACCCGGTTGGCCCCACGAGGGGACGGCCCGTGGCGCCATCGAACGCGAGCCGGCTTCATTGTCCTAACGGCGCTGACGCCTCTCTGTGCGATCGGTTGTGAGGGCGCGCAAAAAGCAAGTGCGGCCCCAGGCGCCAAGACCGCACAGGGCAGTCGCTCGGAGGTCGTCCAGCACGAACCATGCAACCTGACGGGCAACGTCGAGGGACTGGACACGAACGGAGACGGCAAACCAGACATCCGGCGCGTATACGACGGGTCGAAGCATGAGCTCTGTCGGGTGGTCGACCTGAACCACGATGGGAAAGCGGATCTGTATGAGTATTTCGATGGGGAGGGGTCAATCCGCCGTCGCGAGTTTTGTTATGACGACACGGGGGTCGTGAACGCCGTCGAAACCTACGAGCATGGGAAGCTCGTACGGCGCGAATATGACACGACCGGTCTGCACAAGATCGATACCTGGGACTGGTTCGATCCCAATACGCCCATCGACGCGAAGACGGGCCGTCCCACCCACCCGATTCGCCGCGAGCGGGACATCCGAGGTGTCGGGACCATCGACCAATGGTGGACCTGGAACGGCGACAAGGTGAGCATCGCGACGGACAAGAACGGGGACGGAAAACCAGACCCCGAAACGATTGTGTTGCTCGGCGGCGACGATGCGGGAGCGCCCGTTTCGCCCGGCGCATCGATCCAGCCATCGGCTGGGGACGGCGGTGCGGTGTCTTCGGCGACGCGCACCGATGGAGGCACGCCATGATACGCGGCAGCGCCCGAACGACTGCGTGGGTTTCGGCGGCCGTTGCCTTCGCGGGGATCGGCGCCTTCGTGGCGTGCGGTGGTGCGTCGCGATCGGCCGCGACCGTCGCACCAGGGGGCTCACGGGACGTGCGAAATTGGCCCGCAGACGATCGATCGCTCTGCCAGAATTTCGTCCACTGGAAGAACAACCCCCAGCTCGAGGTCAGCGAAACGGTGGGCCCCGGTTCGTTCCGACCCAACGTTCGCCGCATTTACAAAGTCATCGGCGAGCACGACGATCGGCATTCGGTCCTCATCTGCCGTGAGCTCGATACCAACCTCGATGGCCTCAAGGACGTCGTACGAACCTTCAACGAGAAGGGCGAGCCGCTCCATGAGGAGGCGGACACGAATTTCGACGGCAAGATCGACGATTGGGTCAACTTTGCGGGTGGGCGGATCGAGGAAGAAGATATGGACACGGCGCTCTCGGTCGGTCGTCCAAACGTCTGGAAATTCTATGTCAACGGTGAGCTCTCTCGGGTCCGTCGCAACACCCACTGCCCGAGTGGCAAGGCGGATACCTGGGAAATTTATTACAAGAATAGACTCGAGCGC
>JALYHX010000097.1 GCA_030776305.1 Myxococcota bacterium | reverse complement strand
TCCCGAGCTCGGGCACAACGTCTGGCAGACGACGTACGAGGATCTCAAGGGCGCGCATTGGTTGCTCGAGCACCGCCGGCCCACGCACCCGCGCGCCGTGCGCTTCAAGACCCCGCGCACCCGTTGGGCCGATGATGCGTGGCTTCACGTGCGCGAGCTTGCGGCGAGTGGGACCTGGGGGGAGGTGTTCGCTCGCATCGACAGGGACAACGTCGTTCATGTGGCGACCCACGGGGTGGTTGCGCTGGGGTTGGATCGGGACCGCGTACTGATCGACGACGCGGCGCCCGTCGCGGTCGGGATCGACCAGACCAAGCTCTTGTTTCAGGCAGGCGAACCGCTCGAATTTCACAAGGACCGCGGCGCGTGGAAGGCCGGACCCGCGATACACGATGGCGCGTACAAACTCGGGACGACGACAGGGCCGATTCCCGACGTGTTCCACGAGCCCTTGCTCTTCGTGTGGGGTGCGAGTGATCCCGCGCAGGCCCGCGCGAACGAGGAGACCGCTCGGGCATGGGCGCACTTCCACTACGGTGTGCATGTCGATTATCCCGTGTGGAGCGATACGGAGTTCTTGGCGCTCGGCGAGGCCGTCGCGAACGACCGCGCTCTATTTCTGGTCGGCAATGCGAGATCCAATAGGCTGGTCCGGGAGCTCGAGCCGAGTTTCCCGATCCAGGTCGATGGCAATACGATGGTCGTCGGCGGCAGAAGGATAGAGTCCGACGATGGGCCGGCCTCTGTTTCGCAGCTCGGGGCCATGTTCATCCGACCGAATCCGCGGCGGCCCGACCGCTACGTCGTCGTGGTCGAAGGGGTGGGCCCACTCGGAACCTGGCGATCGCTATCGTTGCCGGACATGCTGCCCGACTATGCGGTCTACGACCGCGGGGTCGCGCCCGCGCGCGGCATGCTTGTCTTGGGTGCCGCGACGGTGCGCGCGGCCGGTTATTTCGGCAATGATTGGTCGCTCCCTGCAAAGTGACATCGCTCGTTGAGCGCCACGTACAATGGGCCCATGACCCGCCCGCAGGTTGCCTTGTCCATGGTTGCGGCAGCGCTATTCGTTCTGCTTTTCGACCGAGAGACGCGCTCGGACGAGCGATCCATCATCAAAATGGCCGCGGACCATCCGCACTACGTCTTCGAGGCCGAGCCGCATCTGATTCTTGGGTGGGGAGACCCGTTCTTCCCGTCCGGTCTGCCTGGGGGCGGATTTCGCGGAACGTTCCACATCACGAACGGCTTCGTGAAGACCATCAATGACAGCGTCGGCGTTGGTTTCGGGTTCGACGTGGCGACGAATGGGCACCTGATCGTCCCAATCGTGATGCAATGGAACTTCTGGTTGTCGACGCATTGGTCCGTCTTCGGCGAGCCCGGAATTGTCATCGGCGCCGGCGGGGCGCGAACCCAGGTCGAACCCGCCTTTTTCGCCGGCGGACGGTTTCTGTTCACCGACCGAGTTACCCTCGCGCTACGGCTTGGGTATCCCGCGTTGTCGGTCGGCGTGTCGTTTCTCTTGTGAAGGCCTGCCAACACTCCGTCCGGCATGCACCCGGTGCGGCCTCGCCCGGGGTTCATGGCCTTCAGCGGCTGGCTTTCGCGCGGGACCCTTGCGGGAGGGGGTGGGCTCCCGCGGCGGCGACACCGCACGCTTCGGAACGCCGAACTCCTTCTTCAGCGCGCTGAGCTCGTCTGCCGTGAGGTACCGCCATTCGCCTGGACGCAGCCCTTCCGAAGTCACCCCGGCGAATCTTGTCCGCGCGAGGCGCATGACGCGGAATCCCGTCGCCTCGCCCATGCGACGCACCTGTTGATTGCGCCCTTCGGTGATCGTCAGCTCGAGCCACGTTTTGCCGCCTTCGTACCGAAGCAATTTGACCTTGGCCGGAAGCGTCTTGCCGTCATCGAGCATGATGCCGCGCCGCCAACCGTCCAAGTCATTGGGCTGCATTTCGCCGAGGACCTTGACGACGTAGGTCTTCGGCACCGTGCGGCGCGGATGGGCAAGTCCCTCGGCAAAGTCCCCGTCGTTCGTTGCGAAGAGCACACCACTCGTGTTGAAATCGAGACGCCCGACTGGGTAGACGCGTGCCGGGACGTTCGACAGGAGCTCGCGTACCGCCGGCCGTCCCTCTGGGTCATTCATCGTCGAGACGACGCTCCGCGGCTTGTGAAGAAGGACGTAGACGGGCGCCTCAGCAATGATGCGGCGCCCGTCGACCTCCACTTGGCTTTGGCGTGGATCGATTTTTGTCCCGAGCTCCGATACGACGTGTCCATCCACCCGGACGCGCCCGGACGCGATGAGCTGCTCGGCAGCTCGACGCGACGCTACACCCGCATGGGCGAGCACTTTTTGTAAGCGAACGCGGTCCATGCCAAGCGTGATATCGTAAAGCTGTAGCTTATGCGACGTGTGACCAAGCCGTGGGGTTATGAAATCGTGTGGGCGGAGACCGACCGCTACGTCGGCAAGATCCTTCACATCAACGCCGGCCAGAAATTGTCGCGTCAGTATCATGTCGCCAAGGACGAGACGTTTCTCGTCGAAGCCGGCGAGATGGACCTCGAAGTCGGCCAGGGCGCCGAGCAGCGGACGATCCGGATGCGCGCGCGTGAGTCCTTCCATTGCTCGCCGCGCACCGTGCATCGGATGGTGGCGGTGACGGACGTGGACGTCATCGAGGTGTCGACGCCGGAGCTCGACGACGTGGTGCGTTTGGAAGACGCGTATGGACGCGCCGGGACGAGCGATCCCTAGCTTACCGCAGCCTTCCTGCGTTCCCCGAAGCCCCTGCGTCGACGACTAGAGAGCGCGCTTCCTGAAGCTGCGAACCGCCAGCGCGACCATGCTCACGCTGATCAAGACGAGCGCCGCCACGTTCGGCCAGAGCTGCACGGGCCCCGCATCCCGCAAGACGATTCCCCGCATGATTTCGATCATGTGGGTCGCAGGCATGAGGCGCCCGATCCAACGCAGCGCGAACGGCAGTCCGGCGACCGGGAAGATGTAACCGCTCAAGAAGATCGACGGCAAAAGGAACATCTGCGCCATTTGCTGCGCTTGCGCCTGCGTCTGCGCTCGTGTGCTGATGGCGAGCCCGATCGACAGCAGCGCGAACAAGTACACGAGCGCCATCACGAAAAGGAAAACGAGGCTCCCACGGATTGGCACGCCGAAACCAAAGCGCATCGCGAAGAGGATTATGGCCACCTGCGCGAGGCCGACGAAGAGGTACGGGGCGAGTTTGCCGAGCATCAGGCCGAGCGGGTGGATCGGCGTGACGAGCAGCTGCTCGAGCGTCCCCTTCTCGCGCTCACGCACGATCGAAATCGCGGTCAGGACGATCGCAACGATCTGCAAGAGGATGGCGATGAGCCCCGGGATGATGAAATTCGCAGTCCGCCCGTCGGGATTGAAAAGGATGATTGGC
>JALYHX010000096.1 GCA_030776305.1 Myxococcota bacterium | reverse complement strand
GCGCAACCACGTCCGGCCGCCCCGGCGCCTGCACCCGTGGCGACGCCCGCACCTGGCGGACCGCAGCAGCCTCCGCCCCAGACGGTTGCCGCGCCCGGGGGGCCGCCCGTCCCGCCGCTGTCACCGACGCTCAACGTCGCGCCACCGGCGCGCAACGTCGAGAGGATTGAGAGGTAACTCGCGATGGCGACCGAGCAGCGCTTCCTCGGAGAGATCCTCTCGCGGCGCGGGATCGTGACTCCGGAGAAGCTCGAGTCGCTCTTCGCGATCCAGCGCGAGCGAGGCGCAGACCTGCTCGACCTGGTCATCAACTCGAACGTCGCGGACGAGATGACGGTGGCTCGCGTGCTTGCCGACGAAGCTCAGCTTCCGCTCGTAGAACAGGTCGACCTGGCGGCGATTACCACGTCGATCGCGACGCGCGTGCCGATCGCCTTCGCAAAGTCCCACAAGGTTCTCGTCCTCCGCGAAGACGACGCGGCAGTTCACGTCGTGTGCGGCGATCCGTTCGACACCCCAGCGCTCGATGATTTGCGCGTCATCTTCGGCAAGCCGGTCGAGGCGAGCGTTGGCGGGCGCGATGTGATCGAGCACGCGATCAATCGTGTCTACGAACGGCAAGCGGGCGAGGAGCAGCTCGAGAGCGACGATGCCAATCCCGAGGATGAGGCTGCCGGGGACATTCTCGACTCCGACGAGGAGGCGCCGGTCATCCGCTGGGTCAACTCGCTATTTTTGCAGGCGATGAAGGAGCGGGCGAGCGACATCCACATCGAGCCCGAAGAGAAGGAGGTCATCGTCCGCTACCGGATCGACGGCGAACTCTACATCGCGCGACGCGCTCCGCGTGCGTTCTTGAACAGCATCATCAGTCGCGTGAAGATCGAGAGCGCGCTGAACATCGCCGAAAAGCGCCTGCCGCAAGACGGGCGCATCACCAAGAAAATCGCAGGCAAAGGGTTCGACATCCGCGTCAGCACGATTCCGACGAGTCGCGGATACGAGCGAATCGTCATGCGCCTCCTCAACAAGTCGAGCGTGCTGCTCGACTTGCCGGATCTCGGCTTCAGCCCGCGCGATTACACGCTCATGGACGGCCTCATCCGCCGGCCGGACGGAATCGTCCTGGTCACGGGTCCCACGGGAAGCGGCAAGACGACGACGCTCTACGCATGCATCAACCGGATAAACCAGCCGAACCTGAACATTTTGACCGCCGAGGATCCGGTCGAATACGAGATTCAGGGCATTCACCAGGTGCACGTTCAGCCGAAGATTGGCCTCACGTTCGCTAGCGCTCTTCGCGCGTTCCTGCGCCAGGATCCGGACATCGTCATGGTGGGCGAGATTCGCGACCACGAGACACTTGAGATTGCGATCAACGCCTCGCTCACCGGCCACCTGGTCCTGTCGACGATCCATACGAACGACGCGGCAGGCGCGATCACACGCACGATAGACATGGGGGCGGAGCCGTTCTTGCTGCGTTCTAGCGTCGTTGGCATCCTCGCGCAGCGTCTCGTCCGCGTGCTCTGTCTGCACTGCAAGTACGCATATCCGGCGGAGCGATTCGAACTCGAGGAGCTCGGGCTGACCGCGGACCGCATGCGTGCGCGGGCGGCGCGCCGAGCGAACGCGGCGTCGCGCTACTTCCCGCGGAACGTCGGGGAGGGTGATCTGCTCGAGTCTTTCGACGCGACGCAGAACCCGAGCTTTCACAAGGCGCGCGGTTGCTCGCACTGCACGAACACGGGCTTTATCGGGCGGCGCGGAATCTACGAATTGCTCCTCATCGACGACGCGGTCGGGCCGCTGATTCTGCGCAAAGCAGACGCACAAGCCATCAAGCGTGTCGCCTGGGAGCAGGGGATGGATACGCTGCGCGACGACGGCGCGCGCAAGGTCCTTGCCGGACTGACGTCGGTCGAAGAGGTGCTTGCAGCGACTCAGGAAGACATCGACGCGGAGCCCGCGGTCGTGGCGCCTGTGGGCCCGATGGCAGTGGCCCAGGCGGTACCGCGGATCGGAGTGGTGTGAGTCGTGGCGGTGTTCCAGTATCGCGGGATCCTGGCTGCGACCGGTAAGCAGGTTCGCGGCGTACGCGATTCCGACAACGCCAAGGTGCTGCGCGCGGCGCTCAAGCGTGAAGGCATCCTGCTCACCGGTGCAGAGGAGGAGCTCAAGGCCAAGGTGGGTGGACGCAAGTCGATCGACGCGGGGTCGCTCTTTCGCCGCGTGAGCGTCGCGGACGTCGCGATGCTCACCCGGCAACTCGCGACGCTGGTCAACGCTGGGATCCCCCTCGTGGAGTCGGTCGGCGCACTCATCGAGCAGGTTGACAAGCTCGAGCTCAAACGTGTGCTCACCCAGGTGGTCGACCGGCTCAACGAAGGAGGCTCCCTCGCCAAGGCGCTCGAGCCACACTCGCAAGTCTTCTCGAACCTCTACGTAAGCATGGTCGCAGCCGGCGAGGCGTCCGGAACGCTCGAGGCCGTCCTCGAGCGATTGGCCGATTTCATGGAGTCACAATCGAAGCTGCGCGGCAAGGTCGGCGCGGCGCTTGCCTATCCCGCCCTCATGGTGGTCATCGGATCGGCCCTGATAACGGTGATGATGGTCGTCGTCGTACCCAAGGTCACGGCCATCTTCGAGAGCCTGGACCGGGCGCTGCCCTGGTACACGCAAGCACTCATCGGAATGTCGCATCTCGTCGCGTCGAACCAGATGCTCGGGTTCGTCCTGTCGCTCGTGACCTTCACGCTGACTCGGTCGGCGTTGCGGGACTACAAAGAGAGCGAACGCGCCAAGCACATGCTCTTCGTCTTCCTGGCCCTCCCGGCGGGAGGATTGCTGGTCATGTGCGGATTTTTCGTCGAGTCGTTCGGCGCGTACGCCATCGGTGTCTCGCTCGGAATCGCCGCGGGACTCGGCGTGGCGTGGGCCTCTGCATGGCTCGCGACGGCCGAGGGCCGCCTCGCGAAAGACGAGTTCATGCTCCGCATGCCCATTTTCGGCCCGCTCGTCCAAATGCTGGCGGTGTCCCGTTTCGCGCGGACGCTCGCGACGCTCCTTCGGAGTGGAGTGCCGCTGCTCAAGGCGATGGACATCGTCAAGAACGTCCTCGACAACGCGAAGCTCGAGGCAGTGGTCGAGACGGCGGCGGGAAGTATTCGCGAAGGTGAGTCGATCGCCGGCCCGCTCAAGCGCAGCGGCAACTTCCCGCCGATTGTGACTCACATGATCGCCGTCGGCGAACGCAGCGGGCAGCTCGAGCAGATGCTCGAAAACGTCGCGCGCGCGTACGACACCCAGGTCGAGACGCGCGTCCAGGCACTGACGAGTCTGCTCGAGCCGTTGATGATTGTCGTGATGGGTGGAGGCGTCGGTTTCATTGCGTTCGCGATCTTAATGCCGCTCATCCAAATGAACGAATTCGCGCAATAACGATTTTGCATGGGGTGTCGAATGGGTCGAACAATGCTCGGGAAGCGCGACGAACGTACGGTCTTCTTTCCTTGGGAGAAGCGGCAAGGGGTGGGCTCGCTTTTGGGGCGCTCGCACGTGCGTCAAGTCCTCATGGGTGTCGCGCTCGTCGTCCTGTTCGTGATCTTCCGAGGGCGCGAGCGGTCCGCCGCTGACGTTCGAGCGACGCGAACGACGATTACGATGACGATGAACGCGGTCGCTGCTTGGCGCGCCGATCATGATCGCGGTTGCCCCGGCACGCTGGCGGACCTCGTATCTGGGGGCTACCTGCATCATTTGCCGCGGGACGCATGGGGCCACCCGCTCCGTGTCCTCTGCCCCGGTCGAAAAGACCCCCGGGGTTTCGATGTGGCGAGCGACGGCCCCGATGGTGAGCCGGGGGGGATGGATCGCGTGGAATGAAACGTTCGAAGGAGATGAAGATGCAAACCAGCAGAGCTGAGAGATCCTTTCCACGGGGGCCCCGGCGCGGGCATCGACGCCGCGTCGCGTCGCGCGGGTTGACGCTCGTCGAGTTGATCGTCGTCATCACGATCATCGGCGTGCTGACCGCCGCAATCTCGGTCGGTGTGATGTCGGCCAAAAAGAGCGCGGACTTGAAGTTGGCCAAAACCGCGTGCAACACCATTCGAGACGCCACGATCCAGTGGAAGGCGGTGCATTCGGGAGAAGACTGCCCGACGATCGACCAGCTCAAGCAGGAGAAGATCCTCGACACCGGGTTCAGCGTGAAGGACCCATGGGGCGTGACATTCAAGATGGCGTGCGACTCCGACGAGATCACATGCTCGAGCGCGGGTCCGGATCGCAAAGAGGGAACCGAGGACGACCTTCACGTGCCTCAGGCGGACATCCCCGGATCGAAATGACTCCGGGCCGGTCTTCGAAGCGACGTGCGTCGCGCCGCCAAGGCCGGCGTCGCGGGCTCACGCTCGTCGAAATCATCGTGGTGATGTCGATCATCGCGATCATTTCGGGGGTGGCGATCGCCGGTTCGATGCAACTGCCATCAGCTCGCCTTCGGCGGTCGGCGACGATGCTCGCCAGCGCAATCAAAGTCGCCTACACGCGGTCGACGGCGACGTCGCACGATTTGCGACTCGTGATGGACCTCGACCAGCAAAAGATTTGGCTCGAGGAGAGCAACGTACCGATGCTCGTGCAATCAGCTGGCAAGGGGTCGACCGGCGGAGCCGACGCGATCACGCAAGCGGAGAAGGACGCGCTCTCGGAGGGCGAGAAGGTCCTCAAAGGGCCTCCGATCCCGAAGCCGCGTTTCAAACCAATCGAGGCTTATGGATTCGGTGACGTGGAGTCGGGCAAGGGAGGCAAATCGCTTCAGAGAGGGATCACGTTTCGTGCGGCGCAGACGACGCACGACGATGCTCCACGCACGACCGGGCGCTCCTATCTCTATTTCTGGCCGGGTGGTCGCACCGAACGCGCGTCGATCGAGGTGCGCATCGGCGACTCGGACGAGGAATCGCAAACGCTGACCATTCTTGTGTCGCCGCTCACCGGCAAGGCGACCATCCGCGGGGGCGCCGTGCAGCTCGAAGTACCGACCGATGACGAGCATACGTCGGATCGACAGGACACTGGGTTTTAGGCGGATGAGCGCCCCATTTCACTTACGCGGTCTTGCGGACCCCGGCTCTCCGACGAAACCATGCTCGCGGGCGGCCAGGAGGGGTTTTTCGCTTCTGGAGGTGATGATGGCAGCGACGCTCTTCGGCGCGGTCGTCACGACGATCCTGTCGGCACAAGCCGGGCTCGTTGCGGGCAACAAGACCGCCGCGAACATGAGCCAGGCTGTCGAGCTCGGACGTTGTCGCATGAGCGAGCTCGAGGAGAAGGAGCTGAAGCTCGGTTTCCCGGAGATCGAAGAAAAAGACACGAGCGCCATCTGCTGCGACGACAAGGAAGTGCCCGGCTTTTCGTGCGACTGGCAAATCGAGCGCGTGACGCTGCCGCAAGCGACGATGCTCGGCGAGGGCGGCGCGGGCTCTCTCCTGGGCGGCGGGCTCGATCTCGACGCCGGGATGATCGGGACGGGCTTGACGGGGTCGCCCAATACGATGCTCATCAATCCCGCCGGGGGTGCGCAACTCGACCTCGACGCGGGGCTTCAGAACATAGGTCAGTCGCTCCAGCAATCGTTCGGCGGTGCGGGCGCGCAAGGTCTGCTCTCGATGGTGTTTTCCATCGTCTACCCCTCCCTAAAGCCGATTCTCGAGAGTGCGATTCGCCGCATCACCGTCACGATTCGGTGGAAGGAGGGGTTGGTCAGGCGCGACTTCCCGCTCACGCAGTACGTGACGAACCCGTCGCGTGCCGGCCTCCTCGCCGGGATGCTCGACGCTGGCGCCATTCCGGATGGTGGCGGTGCGGGGACACCCCTTTTCGGGACGTCCCCATCCGGGGCCAAATGAATCACGGCAGGAACCTCCGTTCGCGAGGAATGACCATGGTCGAGGTCATGGTGGCCATCGCGATCCTCGCGATGATCGCGGTGCTCATTCACGGCGACATCCTGTCGTTGTCGCGCGGCAAGAAGGGCGAAGAGATGCGCGCGGATCGGGCCCACCAGGCGCGCGAGGCGATGCAGCGAATCGTGCGCGATCTCTCGGCGGCCTATCTATCCGCGCACGTGGCATCAAGTCAGGCGCTCGTGACTCAGAAGACCGCGTTCGTCGGGCGGAGTTCGGTCCCGTTTGATCGTCTCGACTTCACTGCGTTCGGCCATCAGCGCACGGACCGCGACTCCCACGAGTCCGATCAGGCGGAAGTAGGTTACTTCGTCGTGAGGGATCCCGATGCGCCGGACAAGATGGACTTGGTACGGCGCGAGCAGACACCCATCGATCTGGACCCTCTCAAAGGGGGAATCGTCAACGTCGTCGCCGAGGACGTCGATCAATTCGACCTCCGTTACCTCGATCCCAAGACGAGTCAGTGGGTCGAAACCTGGGATTCGATGCAGATCAGCGGTCAGCCCAACCGTCTTCCGCTCGAGGTGAAGATCACCCTGGCGCTCAAGGGAGTGGGCGGCGGACCGCTTTACGCGTACACGACGAAGGTCCTCGTTCCGATACAGCAACCGCTCGCGTTCGGGATGCAACAACCATGAGGCGCAGTTCCCTCAAGCGCGCCACGTTCCGCGCGCGCCGCAGAAAGAACCAGCGCGGCGTGGCGCTCATCATGGTGCTGGGGGCCATCGCGATCATGGTGGTCATGCTCGCGGAGCTCCAGGACGACGCAGGGGCCGAGTTCGCTTCCGCCACTGCGGTGCGCGACGGCGTGCAAGCCGAGTACTTCGCTCGCAGTGCGATAAACCTCTCGCGCTTGCTCGTTGCGGCAGAGCCGACGATGCGTCAGGCCATCGCGCCTCTCTTTATGTTGATGAAGCGTACGCCGCCGCAACTCCCCGTCTGGCAATATGCCGACCGCATCCTCGCAGCCTTCAACGAAAAGGAGTCGTCCCAGGACTTCTTCGCCTTGTCGGGACTCGACGCGTCGCTTGGCAAGAACGTGGGTCTCAAGGGGGGTCACTTCGAGGTGGTCGTCGTCGACGAGGACGCGAAGATCAACGTGAACATGGGAGGGGCCAACGAGATCGCTCACATCCGCCTCGCGAAGCAGCTCATGAGTCGCATGGCTCCCATTCAGTACAGCCCGCTCTTCGATCAGCGCGACTCGTCCGGCAACTACAACGACCGCATGAGCACATGTGCGGCGATCATCGACTGGGCCGATCCTGACGAGCAACTGTACTCCTGCGATACGACCAACGCCCCATCGTCGAACGCCGTCGAAGATGCTTGGTATCAACTCTTGCCCAAGCCCTATCGGCGCAAGAACGCACCATACGACTCCCTTCAAGAGCTCCACATGGTGCGCGGCATGACCGACGATTTCTGGGCGACGTTCGTCGACCCTGATCCGACGGATCCGAGGAAACGCGAGATGACGGTCTGGGGGCAGGGAACGGTCAACGTCAATACCGCGAACGCACTCACGCTATACGCGATCGTGTGCTCCGGAGCGCCGTCGTCGGAACTATGCACCGATCCCACGCAGACCCAGATGCAAACGTTCGTGATGGCGGTGACCATGGCGCAAGGCATCACCATGGGGGCGCCTCTCTTCGGTTCTCCCGACGAGTTCATCGCCGCGATGAAGGGGCAAGGGATGCTCGGCCCTATCCTGACGACGTTCGGCGTGAAGCCCGTGAAGTTCCAGTCGGACAGTGAGTTTGCGAAGAGCATCTCGACCGAGAGCAAGGTTCTTTCGATTTATGCCGTGGGTGTGGTCAAGGGCTACAAGCGCGAGACGCGCGTGAAGATTCACGCGGTCGTCGACTTCCGCGCCGCGCCGTCGCTGCTCGGCGGGCTCGGTTCGGGCGTCCCGACCAATTCATCCGGCGCCACTGGCGGGCAGGCCGTTTCGGGCGCTCAGCAAGACGTGAGCAGCATCGTTGCGGCACTTGAGCCGAATGTGGGTGGTGCGTTTCTTTATTACGACATCGAGTGAGCGAGGAGAACGGCGGACATGCCGACCTGGTTGGGTATCGACATTGGAAGCGCGAGCGTAAAAGCGGCGGTCGTCCGCTCGACGTATCGCAAGATCGCACTGGCTCGGTTGGCGCTGGTCGACGTCCTTCCCGGCACTGGGCCATCCGCCGCGATCCGCGCTGCCGTCAAGCAAGCCCTCGAAGGGGAAGCGCAAGCGGTTGATGCCATCGCAGTCGCCATCGACGGGTCCCGGGCGGCCATCCATCGTCTCGTGCTCCCGGCGACGGCGCAGAAGCAGCTCGCGGACGTACTCGCATACGAGCTCGAGGCGCAGGTCCCGTTCGACCTGGCGGGAGCGGTATTCGACTGGAGGCTGCTTGAGCATGGCGACGAAGCGGGGCAGCTCCCCATCGTCGCCGCCGTGGCGAGGATCGACGACGTGCGCGCCCGCATCGAGCTCGTCCGCGATGCGATTGCCCAGGAGCCTGAAAGGGTCGGCGTAGGTGCGTTTGCGCTCGCGGCGCTCGTTCCATACGTGCCCGCGCTGGGGGAGAGCGACGCGATTGCGATCGTCGATCTCGGCGCGAAGACAAGCGAGGTGCTGATTCTCGAGCAGGGCGAAGCCGTATCTGCTCGGACACTGTCGATGGGAACCGAGGGTCTCCCCGAAACCGCCCCGAGGCTCGCGCGCGACATCGGCGTCAGCTTTGCCGCGCATCGCGCTCGGGGCGGCATGGCGCCCAAGAGCGTTTATTTGTGCAGCGGTGGAGCATTCGTGCAGGGCGCAGAAGGCTTCCTCTCGAGCGCGCTCGAGATGCCTGTGCGCCTGCTGGCCGAGCCCGAGCTTGATCTCACTGCCATCGATGAGCGGGCGCAGCATGAGCTTCCGCGCTACGCCAAAGCCGTGGCACTGGCGCTGTCGCTCGCCGGTCGAGGGACAGGCATGAACCTGCGCCGCGGTCCGCTGGCTTTCGAGCGCAGCTTCGCATGGGTCCGAGAGCGCATCCCAGTTCTCGCGGGCCTCGCAGCGACGGTCCTCGTGAGCTTCGTCTTCAGCGCGGGGACGCGCCTGCATGCCCTTCACAAGGAGCACGACACGCTCGAAGCTGCTCTCGGAGCGGTGACCAAGGAGGTCCTGGGCGCGCCGGCCATCACTGCGCAGGATGCTCAGGATTTGCTCGCCAAAGAGGCCGCGCTGACCGACGAAGACCCCATGCCTCACGCCGACGGCTTCGACGTCATGGTGCGCGTGTCTGACGCCGTCCCGCCATCGATCCAGCACGACATCGACGAGCTCAACCTCCAGAAGGGCCACGTGTCACTGCGTGGCGTCGTCGGATCGATCCCGGATGCCCAATCGATCGCGTCTACGTTATCGGACGACAAATGTCTCAACGACGTGAAGATCAAGAGTACGACGCAGGCGGTAGGCAGTGATCGGCAGAAATACGTCCTCGAGCTCGACTTGAAGTGCCCTGAGGACGTCAAAGGCGCGCCGAAGAAGAAGGGCGAGACGTCTACGAATCCAAGCGCGGCCACGAGCGGCTCCGGAGGGAAGTGAGATGGCCGCGTCGCTGTTGCGGATGAACCCTCGCGAGCGACGACTGCTCGGTGTGATTGGCTTCATTGCTGCCGTCATCCTGATTCTCGCCGTGCCGTTTGGTTTCGAGGCGATCGTCCATGCGGAGTCGTCCGAGAATGACGAACTGCGGCAGGCTCTCGCGGACGTTCAGGATGCGCGCGGCCGAGTGCGCGAAAGGCAGGCCAAGAAAGACGCAATCGCGCTCCGCTACGTGCGAAAGGCTCCATCGCTCGCCGGGTACTTGGAACAGGAGGCCCGCCAGCAGAAACTCGAGGTGACCGATTCGACGCCGCTCCCCGATGTGCCCCACGGCAAGCGATACGTGGAGCATGGAACCAACATTCATCTCAGAAAGACCGGGATGCTGCCTCTCGCGCGCTTCCTCGAGTCGATTGAGAAGAGCGGCTACCCCGTTGCAGTCACGCAGCTGAGCATTCGCAAGCGCAGCGGGGAGAACGACTCGTATGACGTCGAGATAGGCGTATCGTCGTACGATCGCAGCGAGGCGTCGCCGTCGCCGTCGGCGTCTGCAGGCGCCGGAAGCGTGAGGCCATGACGCCATGAACGAACGTCTGCTCAAGTATGCGCGCTACGTGAATGTCGTGAGCTACCCGCTTTTTTACATCGCATGCCTGCTCATTTTTGCGTCGCTCACTTTCCCGTACAGCAAGCTTCGAGATCACGTGGTCGCGTCATTCAACGCGCAGCAGAGAGCGACGGGTGGTCAGCAAGAGCTGCAGATCGACCAGATGAGCGGCTACTGGTTGAGCGGGGTACGCATGAAGGGCGTGAGGCTCTTCATCGACTCCGGTGAATCCGGTCAGCCACCGCAAAAGATCGAAGTCGATTCAGTCACTGTTCGCTACGGGATCTTGTCGTCTCTCTTCGGCAGTAGCGACATGAGCTTCGACGTCATGGCACTCGGCGGGGAGGCGAGCGGTTCCTACGGCACACACGGCAAGGATCTGGCGTTAGAGGTGACGATCGACGGGATGGACGTTGGGCGCTTCGAGCCGCTCGTCGGCATCTTGGGCGTTCCCCTGCAGGGCAAGCTCGGCGGAGCCGTGAAACTAGCGATGCCCGATGGAAGGGCATCCAAGGGGAGCGGGTCGGTGTCCCTCGAGGTGAAGGACACCGCGGTCGGCGACGGCAAAGCAAAGTTCAAGGGTGCGCTCGCACTTCCGCCCATCAATGTCGGTACGATTACGCTTGCCGCGGAGGCAAAGGACGGCACGCTGAAGATCACGAAGTTCGTCGCCGGCGGCAAGGACGTCGATCTGCAGGGAGAGGGCCGTATCGTCATGCGCGAACTCGCCACCGACTCGCTTTCCGATGCGCAAGTGCGCTTCAAGATCAACGACGCGTATCGTGCCAAGAACGACGTCACGCGCAGCCTCTTCGGAGCCCCGGGATCCAGTGCTCCGCCACTCATCGAGCTCGCGGATCCCCGCGTCAAGCAATCGAAGCGAGCGGATGGATTCTACGTCTGGACCATTCGTGGAACGATTGCGCGGCCGGAGCTCCTTCCCGCGGGAGGCGGCGGGGCCGTGGGCGCGGGGCCCCCCATCATGATGGTACCCCCCGGGGCACCTTGACCTCGGTCACCGCCGTCGCTCGAGGATCTTGCGTACCGTATCGCCGTTCAGTGCCCTGGAGCGTGCGCGTAAGCGCTCCAGCAGCGCGTCGCGTTGGCGCGGTGGAGAGTGAGAAAACAGCTCACCCGCAGCGCGGGCTTCGTCCACCGCGCGGATGTCGGCGCTGGGAGCCGCGTCAGAGCCCGGCCCCGTGATGTCCTCGATGACGTCTTCGACGCGGATGGGGGGGGCGGCCAGCGAGGGCGTGTCTCCCGTGGATGCAGTGGATGCGAAAGGCCGCCGCCGTTCCCTCATCCCCGCCGCTTTGTCGGCGAATGCTTTCGAACGCGAATCGAGGCGCGTGAACCGAAGCGTGAGACCGCCCATGCCGTAGAACGCATCCGGTCTGTAACCAACGACCCGGCCCTCGCCCCGCATCAGCACCAACCCCGTGGACAAGGCCAGCTCGAAGCGAAGCATCAGGCCCTGCGGGCGCGGCTGCGCCCCGAGCAGTGTGATGCTCGTTCGCGTCAGCGTCTCCAGCTCATTTTCGAGGAATTCCTCTTCTGTCGCGTGCGGGCGGGCCACGCGAATCGCAAACGGCGATAGCGAATCCAACACGTCCACAGAATACGCCGATGCCCGCTCGGTTGGCGAGCAGACCTCAGCATGCTACGCGCGGGCATGTTGTCTCAGCCCCAAGGGAGCGGATCGATGGCGCGGACGGCAAGCGTGCTGGTGGTCGGCTCGGGCGCACGCGAGCACGCGCTCGCCGATGCGCTGTCCCTGGGCGGGCACAGTGTCATCACAGCTCCGGGCAACGCAGGCACGGAGGCCGTTGGCCGAAACGTCCAAGTCGACGCGGACGACGTCGAAGGTCTGATCGAAGTCGCGAGCCGCGAGCGTGTGGACCTCGTCGTCGTCGGGCCCGAGATGCCTCTGGTCCTCGGGCTCGTCGATGCGCTCGAGGCACGCGGAGTGCGCGCGTTCGGGCCACATCGCGCGGCTGCACGCCTCGAGGGCTCGAAGGCGTTCATGAAGCAGTTCTGTAAGCGCCATGGCATCCGGACGGCGCCGTTCGCGGTCTTCGACGCGCCGGATGCCGCAGAGCATCACCTCCGCCAGCACGCCAGGAAGGCACGGGAGGCGGCCGGGGGGCAGGCCTCAACCC
>JALYHX010000095.1 GCA_030776305.1 Myxococcota bacterium | reverse complement strand
ATCCTGTACGATCACGGGGACGAGACCGCGGTCGTCAAAGGTGAGCGGAAGCCGAGACATGGTGCCGGTGAGGGTACCATGCCGGTATGCGTGCGAGCGGGGCTGTACGTGGACGTGCTAGACCCCTCCACCGCATTGGCCCGACCCGAGCTCGCCTTCGCTTCCCCGCGCAAGCTACCGCGCGCGCGCGACCTCAAGGGGCGCGTCGTCGTCCTCGACGTAGCGTTCGCCTCCGAAGCAGTGAGCGGCGGATTCGAAAAGATCACGCTCCCCTTCATCGAGCAGCTCGGTCCGCGACTCGCGGGATGGGTCGATCACCACGATCACGTCATGCACGAACGATATCGGGCGGACCCGCGCTTCGTCCTCGCGACCAAGGCAGAGCATGGTGCCTGCCCCGAGATGGTGACCCCCGAAGTCATCCTGCGTATCGGGCAAGTCGAGACGATCGTCTGTCACACCGACTTCGACGGACTCTGCAGTGCCGCAAAGTGGTTGCGCGGCGGGACGGAGCCGTATCTGGGCGCCGACGCCGACGCACACGCCATCGACACACGAACCGGCGTACCGAGTTCCATGGGTCAGCGCATCGACCGCGCGCTTCGAGCCCGGCCTCGCGACACAGCGCTGTTCGGCGTCGTGGTGCGCCATCTCGCCGACGGCTTGCGTGATGCTTCGCTCTGGGAGCCAGTCGATGGCGCCGCACGAGAGCTCGCCCCCATCGAGGAACTCTCGCGCCGCATTTCCGGAGAGTACGTTGTCGTCGATATCCGGGGCGGCAATGGCGTCCCCGCGGGTATTCGGTCGCTTGCGTTCGTGGACGCGACCTCTCACCACGGACACTACGACAAGACGCTTTTGCTCCTTTTGGGCCAAGAGCGCGCGGGAATGGCGATCGTGGTGGACCTGGATACCGTCACGCTCGCCGCCCGATATGACAGCGGCGTCAGTTTCATCGAGCTGCTCGGCTTATCCGGAGGTATGCCGACGCTGGTCTCCGTACCCAAGAAGCGGCTTCTGGAGGCGATTTCAAAGCTCGGCATGAGCGATGCGGATCTGGCGCGGCTCGTATCCTGAGGGTGCCCGGTTTCGGCCGCTCCAATGAGCGCCAACCCCTCGATTCGCTTGGCGTTCGATTGACCTCGCATCCTGGCGCGTGGTACTGGCTTTCAAAGTTGAAATGGTGGATTAGGGGGTCGATGAAGGATGGCGGCCAAGCCATGGGGCTCGCAGGCAAAGTCGGTTGAGGAGGTCTTCTTTCAGAACGAAGCCATCTCGATCTGCATGCTCATCAATCGGCGCGCCCGAACGCTGCGCGTCATCGACTTCAGAGCCGGACCGTCGCCCGTCAAGCGACTCTTTGTCCTCTCGTTCGCGCAGCGCGAAGGCCTGCAAAAGATTTACACGCTCGTCGAACGTGATGAGGTGATGACCTGGGTGAAGCTCGGATTCGCCAAGGAGGGCAACATCCCCGCCTTCTACAAGCGCAGCGACGCGTTCCTGCTCGGGTGCTCGGCCTGGAGTCCCGCTCCTCCGGGTGACCACGACGAGCTGCCGATGCAAAGCGAGACGCGCATCGTCGCCGCCAAGCCGTCGACCGGTCCCGTCGCCATGACGGCCGGGCACGAGCAAATGGAGCGCACCATCCTGACTGCCAAAAAATGGCTGAAGGATGCGCCCGGGAAAGCGCTCGCGCCGGCCAAGGTGGCGCTCGTGGACGAGGCCGATGCACGAAGGGCTGTGGCTGCGGCGCTCCGAAGCGGTCGAGCCATCTCTGCATTCGAGCCATTCGGGCGCGACGTGAAGCGGCGGTATTTCTTGGCCAACGTGCGCGGCGGCTTCGAGCTTTACGCTTCCACGGAGTGCCAGGCGTGTTTTTGCAATGCGTACCTCGAGCTATTGCAGGGTCCGCGAGCGGAGCCCGAGAGATTGGCGGCAGCCAGCGCCCTTGGCGCGATATGTGACACCCTAAAGGCTGAAGAGGTGGTGAGTTGTTTCTCACTCGCTCCGAGTGACGACGTGGCGCTCGCTGCGGTATTCCTGCAGAACGGCTTCCGCCGCACGGGACTGCTCGTCGGACATCTGCTGATGGGAGGCGCGCGGAAAGACGCCATCCTCTGGTCGCGCAAGCTCTCCAACCCGAACGACGATTGACCCACGCGACGCCTACCCGCGGCGGGCGCGGATGATCACGTCGCGCACACTCGCGAGGGACCGGATTCCGTCGAGCGCAATCCCCGGGACGGCGAGCGTCTCATCGACCACGCGGCCGAGATCGTCGTCGCTCGACTGTGCAGCGCGGGTCTCGAGCCGCGAAAGGGCGTCCCGAGAGACGAGCAGGTCGCCGCCGATGCGGAGAACGCCTCGCGCGTCCGGGCCCGCGCCCAGCGTACCGATGGCTTCCTCGCAGGTTGCCGTCCAAGGAGGATCGTCGGTATCGAATGCGCCGCGCGGCGCGATGTCGTCGTCTGCTGCCTCGCGGCCCTCCAGAACCTCGGACTCCGCCACGGTCGCGTACGCGGCGATGATCGCGTTCGCCAAACTCGCGGGGTCGAACGGGTGACCCCCGATCGATTCGAGTGTACCTGGCCGTCGATTTCGAAACGAGGGGCGTTGCGCCGTGGCGAATGGGGCGCGCACCGCGATGAACGCCTCGAAGAGCGTGCGGCGGGTGGTCGCATCGTGCGCGAAACCCACCCAGCCAGCCGGCCGGTTACCCACACTGATCCAGTCTCGTCCAAAGTAGTGCGCCTGGTTGCCGGCGCCCAAACTCGCGCTCAGCGCGCGAAGAAGTGGCCGCACCGCACGATTCACGATGCGCTTTTCGTCGCAGGCGACCAGCGCGCCGGGCTGAGCGAGCGAAAGGCCGACGTACACGGTGCCCTGCCCCACGATGACTTCGGGGCCGCCCGAGCCACGCCTCCCGACCGGACGACCCTCCGTGACGAGACCAGCGCTTCGTTGAAACGCTCCGAGCAAAAGTCCTTCGTCGCAAGCAACCGCCACCCACAATTCGGCAGGAAGTCGAAGCGGCCGATCCAGCGCGGCACGCGAATGAATGGCAATCGCGCGGACGTTCTGCTGGCCAGCGCTGACGAAGCCGAGACGGGCGACCACAAGCGCGGTATACGTAGGCTATTCATGGCCGTCCACCACGAGGAAGGGGGCTTCGTCGTGCGCATCGAGCTGTCGGCGGATTTCGAAGACGATTACGCGGGGGACGACGACGGCTATTCGTGGCTGGAGGCGTGGCACGCACGGGTACGACCTCGCCTCGTGCGCGCGGTGTTCGAACAGCTGCGATCGGAGCCGGGTTACGTCGCCGTTCCGGTGTCGCGTGGCAAGAACCCCGAAGACGAAATCGAGATCGCCGTCCGACTCAAAGCCAGCGGGACGAAGATGGACTGACATGCGGCTCCGCACGCTTCTTGTCATCAGCGTCTCTGCGGGGGTTCCCGCGGTCGCTACCGATGCCGCAGGTGCGCCCCCCTGGGTGGATCGCAACCTCACTTTGCCTTCTGGTGATTGGTCATTCGACTTCGGTTTGGGCGTTGGCCACGTGCCCCATGATCCTGTGGCGGACCGCTCCAGCGCGGGCATCAATGCCGAGGTGGTCGTCGGAGTCACCCATCGCGTCGAGATCGGCGTGCGCACGGGCATGCGCTTCGGGGATTTCACGGACCGGTCGATTCAAGCCGATCAGTACGGGCGCTTGTTCGATCGGCAGACATTCGGCGCGGGCGGCGAGGTGTTTGCCAACCCAGAGCTTCGCGTGCGTGCCGCGCCAGTGCGAACCAGCGTGGCGGAGCTCGCCATCGAGGGTCGCATCGTCTTGCCGTTCGCTGCTGGGACGAACGCGGCGCTCCTTTTCGGCGTTCCGCTCGCGTTTCACCTCGGCGCTCGCGTGAGGTTGGATACCGGCGCCTACCTGCCGTTCATCTTCGGGCGTGCGGGAACGGTCTTTGGCCCGCCGGCGACTGGCACCTTCTTCGCGCTCAGCCTCCCTCTGGACGTCTGGATCCAGGCGAGTCCACGGGTCTGGCTTGGGCCGATGACCGGAATCCTGGTCGAACAACCGGGAGATCAGGCGTCGCGTGCCGATCTGTCTTTGGGGTTCGGCTTTGGCTACCAGATCACCCATTACCTTGATTTCAAGACCATGGTCCTCTTCCCCACGCTCAACTACGACACCCGCGTGTTCGGCCTGGGCGCCGGGGTAGGACTGCGCATCGAATGATATGGTGGGGGGGCCCTACGCTGGACCTTATGTGCGACGGCGCGCGGCTTCTCGCATCCACGGCGAGGCCCGTGCTTTACGGCGATCCTCTGCACGGCTAGAACCGCTATCCTCTCATCCACGCATTGAGGCTCGAATGGTCAACCCGCAGATGGTGATGTACGAGGAGGAGTTCAATCAGATTCAGACGGTGGTCGAACGTCTGGTTCGCGATGCGAACGCCAAGGTCGTCTTCATCGTCGACAAGAACGGTCAGCTCATCGCAGCCGCCGGCGACATCGACAACGTGGACACGACGAGTCTTGCCTCGCTCACTGCCGGCAACATCGCTGCCACGGGAGGCATGGCGAAGCTTCTCAAGGAACAAGAGTTCGCAACTCAGTTTCACGAAGGCGAGAAGGCCAACATTCACATTCAGCTCGTCGGCAACCGCGTCATTCTGGTCGTGATCTTCGATTCGAAGTCGAGCTTGGGCCTCGTCCGGCTGCGCGTGAAGAAGGCAAGCGAAGAGCTGAACCACATCTTCGAGTTGCTGCTCAAGAAGGTACAGGCGCCCTCCGACTCGCCGTTCGCCGAGATCACGGACGAAGACATCGACAACCTCTTCAACGACTAGGCGGTCGCAGGCCCGATGAGTTTCATCAACTACATGGCCCGCGAGATCAACTGCAAGCTCGT
>JALYHX010000094.1 GCA_030776305.1 Myxococcota bacterium | reverse complement strand
TTTCTGGGGCAAGTCACGCTCCGGCAAATGGCTCGTCAGGCGCTCGACGGCCAAGGACCGCTTCCGACGAGCACTCGCACGTGTCGTCGAGTGGTGCCACAACCACCGTCACGACGACCTATGCGTGCAGCAGCGAGGGCTCGCGCAGAAGCTACGGGGTCACTTCGGGTACTTCGGAATCACCGGGAACTTCGGAGCCCTCGAACGCTTTCGGCACCAGGTCCTCTCTGCCTGGCGCAAGTGGCTGCAACGCCGCTCGCAACGGGCCCACATCAGTTGGGACCGCATGAACGCGCTGCTGAAGCGTTACCCGCTTCCGCCGCCACGCATCATGCGACTACCCGAACGCCGAGCAGCGAACCCGTGACGCGAAGAGCCGGATGCGTGAATTGCGCACGTCCGGATCTGGGAGGGCCCCCGGAGCAGTCGGCCGGGGGCTACTCGACAGACGGTCGTGGATGCGGCGCGACGAAGCTTCGGGGCGTGAATCTCACGGGGCGATGGTGAATCGTCTCGTGCGCCGCCATCGGTACGGCACGAATCCTCGCCGATCGAGCGTGAGAACGTGTCCGACTCCAAACTCTTCGGCGAGCGCGACCAGCGTCGCGTCGGCAAAATCCATCGGCGTGTCGTCGTACCGCGCCATGAGGTCCCGACAAAGACGGAGACGCGAAGGCGTCGTCGGCACCAGGAGAGCGCCGGGGCGGATGAAGAATTCGAGGCACGCGCGCGAAGCGCCGGGACGACGACCGAGCAGATGTATCGCTTCGGTGAGGACGGCTTCACTCGTCAGAAGATGGCCTCGGATCGATTCGAAGGCGGCGACGCACGCCACATGAGCCGCGTCGTCCCGCGACAGCAAGGCCACGAGCGGTCCCGTATCGAGGAGCCAGTTACCGGCGGCGATGACCGAGGTCGGCAAGGTAGCGGTCCGCGTGGGTGGCTAGATCGGCAGGCATTCCTTCGACCCAGCCGAGCAAATCGCGGACGCGCTCCGCGGGCCGCTCATCCAGAACGCCGTCGGGCAGTTCGACGTAGGCGGTGAGTGCGGCGCGGATCACGTCGGCACGCGGCCGTTGGCGTCGACGAGCGCGACGGTCGAGCTCGTTCAGCAGACGCGCTGGCAGACGTATCGAGACCTGTCGATCCATGAAAGCAAGTGTAACCCAAGTGGGATGCGTTTGCATCCCGTGCTCGTCGAGGGGGCCGCCGTGATGCCTGCCGCTCGCCACGGTGGGCAGGAGGCGGGACGCATCGCTGCCCTCTCAACCGACTCGAAGAGCTCGCGCGGAACGCCGCGCGTCGTCGATATCCGCAGCTGCCGGTGCTGAGTTGTGCGGGGTACGTAGAGAAGCCCGAAAACGAGTCCCCAGGAATGATGTGGTCCGCTCAGCGGGCCCGGATCGCTTGCGGCGCGCCACTCGGTGCGCTCGCAGGGACCCTGCGGTCAGACTCTTTGCGTCCTCATGGCTCGCGCGTCGCGCCTGATGCTACCCTTCCCGGTGTCATGACGGAGGACGCGGACCCGCTCTCGCGTGAAGAGCGCGCCCAAGCACTCGCACAGCCACGCCCACGGCGATCCCTTCCGATCGCGCCGGTGGCGAAAGCGGGTGTGCGCGGTCTTCCCCTGGCCGGCGAATCGCGCGCCGTCGACCGCGCCACACGGCCGATCTACGCAGTCTGGGAGATCACTCTCGCGTGCGACCTAGCCTGCCGCCACTGCGGTTCCCGCGCCGGGCACGAGCGCCCTGACGAGCTAACGACGGCCGAGGCGCTCGACCTCGTCGAGCAGATGGCGAGCCTCGACGTAAGAGAGGTAACGCTTATCGGCGGCGAAGCGTACTTACGTCCGGACTGGCTCGACATCGTCCGCGCCCTTCGCGCGCACGACATCGACGTTACGACGACCTCCGGCGGTCGCGGCCTCACCGCCGAACGGATGGACGCCGCCAAGGCGGCGGGGCTTTGTGGCGCATCGATCTCGATCGACGGCGACGAGACGACGCACGACCGACTGCGTGGCGCTCGGGGTTCGTACCGAGCCGCCATCGCAGCCATGCGCGGCCTGCGCGAACGGGGGATGCGCGTTGCGTGCAATACGCAGATCAACCGGCTTTCGGCACCGTGGCTGGATGACGTCCTCAATCTCATCGCGTCTATCGGTGTCTACGGCTGGCAGATCCAGCTCACGGTTCCGATGGGGCGCGCGGCCGACGAGCCCGATGTCTTGCTTCAACCGTATGATCTGCTCGACCTCTTTCCGCGGCTGGCCAGGCTCAAGGTGCGCGCCGACGCGCTCAAAGTGAGGATCTGGCCTGGCAACAACATCGGCTACTTTGGACCTTATGAGACGGTGCTTCGGGGCCACGCGAATCGCGGGCACGGCGGGTCATGCGGCGCCGGCCGAGTAACGCTGGGAATCGAAGCCAACGGGGCGATCAAAGGCTGCCCGTCGCTTCCGACAGAGCGCTGGACTGGCGGAAACATCCGCGATGCGACCCTCCAAGAGATCTGGGAGCGGAGCGAGCCGCTCCGCTACACACGCAATCGAACGACTCGCGACCTCTGGGGCTTCTGCGCGAGTTGCTACTACGCCGAAGAGTGCATGAGCAGATGCACGTGGACGAGCTTCGTGACCCTGGGCAAGCCCGGGAACAACCCCTATTGCCACCACCGGGCGCTTGAGCACGCGAAGGATGGCCTGCGCGAGCGGATCGTGCGCGTCCGCGAGGCGCCCGGCGAGCCGTTCGATCATGGCATTTTCGAAATCGTCATGGAGGAGCATACTGGCAGCACACAGGGACGCAGCCGCGCGCCCCGTATCTCAAGAGGGACCTGATGACCCGCGTCGCATTGCTCCCGTGTCCCTGGTGCTCGCGTCACGTGCGTACAACGGAATCGGCCTGCCCGTTTTGCAGCCTCGCGCTGCCGGCGTCGTTCCGCCCCGTCGCCCTCGCGCGGCGACCGCGGCCACAAGGACGTAGTCGCGCGGTCTTGTATGCAGTTGGCGCGGGAACACTCGTCGCGAACGTCGCGTGTTCGCAAGAAAACATGATCGTTCCCTACGGCTTACCCCCATTCGATGACGGTGGTTACGGCAGCGCCCAGGATGCGGGCGCAAAAGACGCGACGACGGACCAAGGCGCAACCGTCGACGCGGGGCAGGATGCAGCAGCCACAGATGCCGCCGATGGGGGCTCGATCCTCCCAGACAGTGGCGTGGAGAGCGCCGACGATGCCGGCTCTGAAGATGCCACCCCCGACCGCTTCAACGTGGTTCCGCCCTACGGCCTTCCACCCTGAGGAGAAGGCCGGGGGCGTAGGCGTCCGAGGGGGCTTGCACTATGACTTTCCTCTGATGGTCGTGGACCTGCCTCGCGTGCCTGGCGTAGCATGGCCGATCGAGGCCCCCGAAAAGAAGCTCGCTCTACGGGCCACGTTGCCGGGCGCCCTCCTTTTCGACTTCGTGGCGGATAGCCTTCACGCTGCCAAAGCCGCGGGCCTGCCGATGTTTGACCGCCTGCGTCTCGCGCTGCCCGCGAGCTGGCTCGTCAACAGCCCCTCGAGCTCGCTCGTACTTCGTCGCTGGGCCCTCCCCCCGCATCGCGACACGTGGCTCGTGCTCCTTCGACTGCTTGATCGCGGGCCGGAGACCTGGGCGGCTGATCCTGCATCACACCCGGTAGTCGCTGAAGCGGTCGCGGCCTTGGGAAACGAGTCCTATGTCGTGGAAGCCACGAGCAAAGTGGCGGCGCTCCTCGCCCCCGAGGTCGTCCCACTGATGCCGGAAAAGGCGCGACACTTCGTGCTTGGTGCCGAAAGCGCCGCTGACAGTCAGTCATTTGCCGCGATGGTCGACTGGTTCGTTGCGGCAACGCTCTCACATCGCAACGCGCTCGATGAGATCGCCGCCAAACACGACGCAGTGAAGCTTACCGGAGCGGCGGTTCTCGATCGTCTCTTGTGGTTCGACTCGGATGGGCATCGTCACTTTGCACGTGAACGCGATTCCTAAGCAGTTGCTGTGCCGTCATGGCCGACGGTGTTACTTTTGGAGAACCTTATGACGCTTGCTCGCTTGCTTCCTTGCCCTGAGTGCGCTCGTCATGTGAAGTGGACCCGAATTTCGGACCAGGGGTTAAGGTGGTACGGGGAGCCTGCTCCAAGACAGAACGGAGCAGGACGAATGAAAAATACTCGAAACAAACACACGCCCGAATTCAAGGCGAAGGTGGCCCTGGCGGCGGTGGGCGAAGTCGGAACTGTGCCGGAGCTGGCGAAGCGCTACGGCGTACACCCGAAGCGGGTAGGAAGCCGTAACCGATCCGGCGAATCAAGGCGTAAGCCGAGACCCCAAGCTGTCACAAGCCCCTCGGTATGTGACATACCTGCGGACCTCCTGGAGGGGGAGATGTCAAGGGCACACCTCTCCATTCCGGACGGTCGCCCCGCATCGGGCGGTCGGGTTGTCAGGTCGCCAGGACCGTTTGGCGCGTTGTGACGGATTACGCGAGTGGGCTCC
>JALYHX010000093.1 GCA_030776305.1 Myxococcota bacterium | reverse complement strand
CATGGAGAGCGCATTCCGGTATCGCTGTCGGCAGCGCTGCTCTACGAGGAAAAGGTCCCTGTGGGTTCGGTCGGCATTTTCACCGATCTCCGCGAGAAGATGCGCATGGAACAGCGCCTGGCGCACGCGCAGGAGCAAATCCTCGCTCAGGAGAGACAGGCCATCGTCGCCGAGCTTGCCGGAGCGGCGGCCCATGAGCTCAACCAGCCGCTGACGAGCGTCATGGGATACGCCGAGCTCCTGAAGCGCCGTCTTCAACCGGACACCGCTCCTTACAGGGCGTCCGAAATCATCTTCGACGAGGCCGAGCGGATGGCCGAGATCGTCCGCAAGATCGGCAAGATCACCAAGTACGAGACCAAGTCGTACGTCGGCCGCGCCCGCATTCTCGACTTGGATCGTTCGGCCCCGTCGTCAACGCCTCAGCTCGAGGAGGTGACCGCCGACCCGTCAGGCAATGACCTCGCACCAGGAGCCGCCCCAGCCGCCGGCGGACGTCGGAAGTAGGGCCATGCCGCGCAAAGGATCCGTTCGCCACGAGAGCCGCCCTCCCCCGACGAGGGTCGGTGCGGCGAGCCACGGCAGCGCTATGACCGACAATGTGACGACGTCGTCACACGCGCGCATCCCGGATGTCGTGCCCGCCGGCTGGCTGGACCGGCTCCTGGTGGCCGCTCTCGACCTTCCGATCATGCACGGCGAGCGCGCTGTCGTCGACGCCGCGGTCGATGCCGTGCAGGCCATCGTGCCAGGTTGCGCCGTGGGAGTTTGTCTCGTTCCGCGGCCAGACTCGCGGGTGCCAGAGCAAATCGTCATTCAGCGTCTCCCTGCCGGAACGGTCGAGGTACTCGCGGGAATCGATCCGACACGGCTGTTCCCCGGACTGGTTCATGAGTACGTGGCGCCGATTCCCGGGAGCACGACGGGCTCGACGCTGCATGTCGCATCCGATGACGACGATCTCGACCGGGAGCGTTCCCCCACGGTTCATTTCATCGACCGCGCCGCGTTGGTCCTCGGCCGTGCCCTGGCGAACGTGGATGCGATCGCGGCCATCAGGACCAGCCCGCACGACGCGCGCGATCTGGATCAGCGGCTCCTCCAAGCAGACAAACTCGCCAATTTCGGTCAGATTGCGGCGGGTGTCGTGCATGAGCTCAACAATCCACTGACGTCGATCGTCGCGTACTCCGACTACCTCATTCGGAAGGCGGTCTCCGGCGGTGGAGTCGAGGATCCCGACGCGCTCGAACGACTCCAACGCATCAGCGAGTCAGCCACGCGAATGTTGCGCTTTACACGTGATCTCGTGAGCTATTCGCGACCGTCGAGCACCATCGCGGGCCCGGTGGTGCTGCACAGCGTGATCGATCAGGCAGTTGCCTTCTGCGAGCACGTCTTGTCCGGCTCCGGAGTTCGCCTCGAGCGCCGCTATGGCGCGGACGTCCTCACCGTCCGCGCTGTGGGGGAGCAGCTGGTCCAGGTCTTCGTCAACTTGCTGACGAACGCGTCGCAGGCAGCGCCCCCGCGCGACGGCTGCGTCGTCGTTACGACCGCTCTAGCAGAGATCGGCGGAGGCACGCGGCGAGTCGTGATTATCGTGGAAGACAACGGGAGTGGAATCGCACCCGAACACTTGCCCCATGTCTTCGTGCCTTTTTTCACGACGAAGCGCGACATGCAGGGCACCGGGCTCGGACTGTCGATCGTCAAGAGTATCCTCGACGGTCATGACGGCGCGATCCGCGTCGAGAGCGACCACGGGCTCGGCACGCGCTTCGTGATCGATCTGCCCGTCCCCCAGCGGGGCTGAAGCAAACATAGGTCGCCACGCGCCAGCACGTTGCGCGACCGCGGGGCCGTGCGCAGGTTGCCGGTCATGTCCTCGCTCGCCCTGGTATTCGATCCTGTGGAACGACTGGAGAGCCCCGCGAACGACGTGGCACCGCAGACCGACGACAATGAGGATGAGGCGCTCGACGCCTACTCGCGCGCCGTCGTGAACGTCGTGGATCGGATCGCACCGGCGGTCGTGAACATCGCGCGTGCGTCACGCCGCGGTCCCCGCGGCGCCGGATCCGGTGTGGCATTCGCGCCGGATGGTTACGTCCTGACCAATGCTCACGTGGCGGGTGGCGCGGACGAGATCGAACTTGGCTTTACGGATGGGACGACCAGCCGTGCGCACGTCGTGGGTCTCGACCACGCGACGGACCTCGCCGTGGTCCGCGCAGTGGGCCCGTCGCCGAGCCATGCGACCTTTGGCAGCTCGGCGCGGTTGCGCGTAGGTCAGCTCGTCATCGCCATCGGGAATCCGCTCGGTTTCGCTTCGACCGTGTCCGCCGGCGTCGTCAGTGCACTTGGGCGAACGATGCGGGCACGCGACGGACGCCTCATGGAAGGGATCATCCAGAGCGACGTCGCTCTCAATCCGGGCAACTCTGGGGGTCCGCTCGTCGATCCGAGGGGACGCGTGGTCGGGATCAACACGGCCATCATCTTGGGCGCACAGGGCATCAGCTTCAGCGTTCCGATCGACACCGCGAAGTGGGTCGTCGGTGAGCTGATGACGAACGGGCGGGTGCGGCGAAGCTGGCTCGGTATCGTAGGCCAGAACCGACCCATAGGCAGGGACCTGGTGAGAGCGCTGGGCCTCGCCCACGCGAGCGGCGTCGAGGTCAGCGGCTTCGACGAGCGCGGCCCGGCGGTCCGCTCAGGTATGAAATCGGGCGACATCGTCGTCGGTATCGACGATCGCCCGGTCGCCAATGTGGACGACATCCATCGCGCTCTCCAGAAGTGGCCCATCGTTGCTGCCCAGAAGCTGCGGGTCATACGAGCGCGCAAGCTCGTCGAGTTCGATGTGACACCGGTCGAAGCTCCGGCCTGACCGTTCGCGCACCCCATCGAAACCGAACACCGCGCCGCGGGTAAGCGTAGGTCGTCTTCCCCGAAAGGGTTTACACCGCCTTTCGCCGTCGGCTACCGTTTGCGCTACACGCATCGAATGCCGGACGCGAAGCGCAGATCGTTCGCGCGTCGCCCGACGCGCATCGCAACCCAAGTCGTCGTTCTCGCCTTGGCCTTCGCGAGCGGGACTGTGTTCGCTGGACCCCCGTCCGCCGTGGTCCGAGGGAAGGTGGTCGGCTGGGACAAGCTCACGCCTCAGGTGTACGCGGACGCCGCCAAGAACGATTCGCACCGGTACACGTGGCGAGAGCCGTCACCGACCGTGAAGCAAGAATTCCGCAGGTTGTCCGCGAACGTCTCCCGCGACGTGTGCATCACCGCTCTGGGCAGCGGCCCCACGCAGCCGCACGAACCGCTCTCAGTCAAGCTCACCGGAGGGCGCATGACGCCGGCGACCGTCGTCTTATCGCCGGGCTCGCGGCTCAGCTTCAAGAACGTCGACCCCTTTTCACACGTGCTTTACGAGGCGAATAGTGCCCAGTGGGCAGCAAACGAGACCGCCCCGGGATCGTCGCGCGAATGGGCAGCCAGCGCCCCAGGGCTGCACGAAATTCGCGACCAGCTCTTCCCGAGCATGGCGATGTACGTGGTCGTCGATCCTGCGGTGGCCGAGTTCACATTTCCGGACCGCGACGGAGCATTCTCGATGAGCCTGGCCCCGGGCGAATACGCGCTCAAAGCGTTCTTCGACGGCAAGCAGGTCGGCAAAGAGCTGGCCGCCGTGCGTGTCGGCGAACGGGGGGTCTTCGAGCTTCGGGAGCCGCTGTCTCTGGCGGGCGATTCGAAGTGATGATCCTGTCGCGGGTCTGGTACGTGCTCCTGGGCCTCGCGGTCGCGGTAGCGCTGTACGTCGTCTACATTGCTGCAGGTGAGTACGAGCGCCAAGCGGCGCACGCGCTGAAGGCGGGGCTCGCGTCGGACAGCCAGACCGTGGAGTGGGCGCTCAAGATCGATGCCCGTCGCCGTCTGGACGCGCTCTTGGCGGGCAGTTTGGATGCCTCACTTCAGCAAGCGCTCTTGACCGCGACCGCCAGCAAAGACGGAAAGATCCCGGAAAAGTCGAAAGCGGACGCGAGGAGAGCGCTCTCGGTAATCCACGACGCCATTCCCGTCGACTGGCGCGCCGATGCGTTCTTTGCGGTGGATCGCGACGGCCGCGTGATCGCGCAGCTTGGATACGACTCGCTCGCGGGCAACGACGAGTTCGAGCTAGGTGGGTATCCCGCCGTCAACGACGCGCTGCACGGATGGCTGCGGGACGACGTCTGGATATTGGGGAGCAAGCTTTACGTGGTCGCCGCGCGGCCCGTGGAATACGACGCTGCACAGCGCCCAGCGGGGGCGATCGTCGGTTTGAAAGAGGTCAATGGCCGCTTCGCGGAAGACCTTGCCAAGCGCACGAGGACCAGTGTCGCCTTCTATGCCGGGACCCATCGATTGGCCGCCGGCGTGGGCGCCGACGGCTTCGATGCCGACAAGCTCGACGCGATCGGCAACGACCTGAAAAACGTCGACGACAAAGCGTATCACGAAGGCCGCACGGAGGCCCGCATGCTCACCGCCGATCTCGGCGCGATGTACGCTCGCCTGCCGGGCGACGCGTGGCCGCTTGGAGGCGGGTTTGCCGTCGCGCGCGAGAAGACGCCGGGCGTGGGGCCCATGGGCTTTTTGAGCAATGCCGACGACAAGGACAAGGCCAACGTGCCGTGGGTTCTCCTGGGGCTCGTCGTCCTTCTTGCGTCCGTCGTCGGTGTGGGATTGACACTGCTGGAGCACACCTTGCCGCTTCGCGAGCTCGTGTCCCAGTCGGACCGACTCAAGGTCGGAGCGATGGATCGGTTCCACGTCGCGCGGTTCCGTGGCGCGTATGGCATCGCCGCACACGCCATCAACGAAGGGATCGAGCGAGCGATCGAGAAAGCGGGAGGCGTGAGTCGCAAACCGGCGGATCTCGAATCGATCCTCGGCCCCACCCCGGCTCAGCCCGCGATGAGCGCCTTCTCTTTCCCGTTGCAAGAAGACGCCATGCATTTGGGCTCCGCGCCTGGAAGCTCGCCCGGCACCCCCTCCCCTCCGCTGTCCGGCGCAAGTGTGGCCAAGCCGGCGCCG
>JALYHX010000092.1 GCA_030776305.1 Myxococcota bacterium | reverse complement strand
GCGACTATGTGGCGGCCGAGCGTCTTCTTGCGGCCTTCGTTCGCGACAATCCGTCGGATCCGCGCAGCGAAGACGCCGCTTTTCTACTTGCGGTATCGCACGCTCGGATAGGGGATACATCGGGTGCCGCCCGACTGGCGGAGGACTACTTACGCCACTACCCGATGGGTCTTCGGCACAAAGAGGCGGAGCGCCTCGCCCGAGACGCGGGCCCATCGATACGCTATTGAGACGGCAAAAGGAGTCTGAAGTGGTTGCCCGATGGATTCGGGTCGCACCGCCTTCAGATGGTCTTCTCTCAGGCGGTCGAACTGCTTCCATGGTCGCGTAGCGATCCCGCACCGGGAGGTGCTGCTTAAAGACCGGCTCTTGGCACATCGATAGAGCCCGAAAGCCGAAGCTCAAAGAGCTCAAGGAGAACGAGGGATTCGGCGAATGCGCGTTGCTCGTCAACACGCAACGAGGTGGAGCGAGCCGCGAAGTCGACGGACCGACTACATCCTCGCGCTCGACGAGCCGACGATCCCTTGCACTCATTCGATGCGCGGAGCCATTTCCGGCCACAGCGCGACCGTCCCTGGTCGAGCTTCGGGCTCCGAGGATGGGGACACCGCACTCGGGAAATCGCCTCCTGTCGAGACTCCTTGCATCAGGCTGCTTCACCACCAGATCTTTCGCGCGTGCCGGCCGCCGGACGGCGCGAAGCGACGGTTTGTGATTTCTATGCTGGTTTAACCGGTTCAGTGATGTACGCTGCGCACGCTTTCCAAGGAGAGGTATACCCCGATGCATGCGCGCGCACGTCTCTCGATCGCGGCCCTCGCGCTGGCGATCTTGCAAGCTTGTTCCGGCGACGACAAGGGCACGGGCTCGGACGCGTCCGATGCGCAAACGAGCAACGTCCCCGAGACAGGACCGGCCCGGATGGAGGGCGGCGCCCTCGGCTCCGACGCCGACGCGGCGACCCGCACGGACGGCACCGTCGCTGGACCCGATGCCAATGGCCTGCCCGACAGCGCCGCAGCGGCGACGGACGCGCCAGACGACGGCGATGGTGCCGTCGCATGCACCACGCCGCTATACACGCATGTTTCGACGTTCAGTTCAATCTTCGACGGCTGGACGATAACCAACAATTCCACGGCGAGCCTCTTCCCGATGACCGCGATGGACGGGGCGACTTCGGGAACGATCGTCACCCTGGACACCGCGGTCGGGTCGCCCGCGCCGGGATCCGCCAAGCTCGCGATTCCATTTGACGGCGTGAGCCAGCAGCTGATTTTCGCATTCAACTCGCCGATGCCTCTCAACCTGACGGGCACGACCGTATCCGCGCAAATCAAGCTCGATTCCGGCTTGAATGTGTCGCCGGTGAATCCAGGGCGAGCGTACCTGGTCCTCAAGTCCACGATTGGCTATACCTACGCTCCCGGTCCCGCCGTCTTCCTTGACCCAACGGCCGGCTTCGTCACGCTCACGATGAGCGCAGACGCGCCGACGTCGACGACTCCTGGATACACGGCTTGCGACATCCGCGAGATCGACGTGGTGATCGAGACCGGCCCGATGGGCACTTACACGGCGGCAGTGGTGCATATCGATACGATCGCCATCACGGCCCCGGGCGTGGACGGCGGGACGGACGGCGCGCCCCCTGCCCAGGCAGACGCGAGTCGGGACGGCAACTCGGACGCCGCCGCGGCGAGCGACGCGGCGGACTCCGGGGGCTGACGCGCCGAATCTGGTTGGGGGCCCCATCTCCGCATCGACCTGCGCGTGGAGCCCTCAGAGCTACCGCGGCAGCGGGGGCTCACCTGACGAGCTGTGCGATGATCCCCTGAGGCGCGGCGGGATCGCCGAAGGCGGTCGTGGGCACCCCGGCCGCGTTCAACAGCGTGTTCAGCATCTGATTCGTGCTTGGCGCTTTTCCGATGTCCGCGCCGGCCGAAGGCAAGTCGATGAATTGCCCGGCCTTGAGATATCCGCTCGCGCCGGTGGTGGGGTTGACTCCAGTGCCCGAGATGATCCACGGAACGCGCACGTACGAATGATTTCCGTTCGCGATCTGGTTCGTCCAGATGGCGAGGCCGTCGTCGAGCAATGTCCCCGTCGGGGTGCTTATCTTCGCCAAGCTGTCCAAGAGGTACTGGTACATCGTGAAATGGTACCGAACGATGCGATCGTGCTTCGTGACGGCGCCGGGGATGGACCGATGGGTGATCGCGTGAAAGTTGGCGGGCGCGTCTTCGGTGAAGATGTGCTCGTCGACTCTATCGCCGATTTTGAGCGTAATTGCGCGCGTGTAGTCGGTCTGTAAAGCAAACACCATCAAGTCCAGTTGTAGCTTGATGTTCGCCAGATGATTCACCGTGTCGAAGGCGCCGGTCCCGGTGCTGTCGATGGCCTGCATGGCAGCCACTTCGGTTGCGGCGAGCTGTCCGGTCACCTGCATCTCCATGTCGCGAATGGCCGCAAAGTGCTGATTGAGCCGCTGAACGTCCGCGCTCGAGAGGTCGGGCCTCATCAGAAGCGATTGAATTTGGCTTCTGACGAAGTCGTTGACGCTCTTCGTGCGCGCGAGAATTTGCTGTTGCGCGGCGGCACTGAGATTCGCGCTCGCGCCGTTGCCGATGATCTGAAGATACGCTTTGTAGGGCGAAGAAAACGTGGAGCGCGGCTGGCCCGCGGCGATGTACGCGATGTACCCGGGAACGTCGAACCCGGTGCCACCAGTCGAATAACGGCCCGCATGCAAAGCCAGCGGATCGCGCGTTCCGGCGACCGGGTTCATCTTGTTCGCGATGAGCGTGTCGATGGATGGACCGCTCGCGAGCGTCTTCGCGCCGTTTCCCATACATCGAGCGCCCGTGAGCAACTGGGCGTCTGCCCCCGCGTGTCCGCAGCCTGCTGCTGAAAATGGATGGTTGATGCCGCGCACGATCAGAAGTCGGTTGGCGTACGCCGAGAGAGCGCCGGTCTCGCGCGGCGACGCGGCGTTGACCGAATCGGCGGCCATCGCGGCGGTCGTCAGGGGCCCTGCCACCGACGGCCAGAACCACTCGGGATCGGTACTGCCACCAATGGCCGACCCCGCCTGGACGACACCGTTGTCGTTGACCATGATCGCGACGAACGGTGAGCGCGTGGCCGCCGCCGCGCCGGCCGCCCGCGCGCTGCGGGGAAGAAATGCGTCGAGCATCGGTAGCCCGAGAGTCACTCCGCCGACCCCCCGCAGAAATTGGCGACGCTGCATCGAGAAACTCATCTCAGTTCACCCCGGGTGCGCGGGCGAGAAATGCGTCGCTGGTCGCAATCTCGACGAGCAGGTCCCTGACGGCCAGGCCTTTGGCGAGCGACTGTTGCGCGAGGTACTCGATGGTCGGTGCGTCTGCTGCGAGCAGAACGCCCGTCGCGGCGTCCGCCACGGGGCGGGCGTAGAGGTAGGTCGCCCAGCTTTGGACGTAACACGAATGAGCCTGCGGACTCTTGGCCAAGATCTTTCCGAACTCGATGCCGTTATTGTAACTCTGCGTGCCGTACGGGACATCGAACGGATAGCTGTCCGCGGCGTTGACGGGTTGACCGCGATCCATGGTTCGATAGGCCCCTTCGCCATCATAATTTTCGAAAGCGAACCCCGGCGGGTTGATGAGCTTGGCGTGGCACGTTTCTCCGCACGTGCCCTTACCGGTGAAACTCTCGACGCGATTGCGATCGGACTGATTCGGCATGACCGGGGGAAGTGGCTTGGCGAGCGGCGACACCGGAGGCAACACGACGCAGAGAACCCGCTGATTGACGAAAACACCGCGATGGATGCTGTCGACGTCCGTCGCGCTGGCCTCGGCCGCCAAAAACCCGAGCTGCGTCAACAGCCCGCCGCGTTGCGACGGGTCCAGGTTGACTTGCTGAAACGCGCCCGTGAACGTTCCTTGCAACCCGTAGATCGGTGCGAGAAGATCGTTTGCGAACGACACCGGGGAGGTGAAGATGTCCGCGACGCCCTTTCCGCTGTCGAACACCCAATCCAGAAACGCCAAATGCTCCTGGCGCATCGCAGGTCCCGTGCCGCCCGCGAATTTTGGAAATGCAGCCGGGTCTTTCGTGATGTTGTCGTAAACGCCCATTCGATAGGTCTGAAAGTGAAAATGATCGTTCGCGGCCTTGGCCGCGGGCGTCGCCAGCAGGCGTGTGACGTGCGTCGTCAGGTCGGCCGAATTGGCGACCCTCCCCTGCGCTGCCGCGTCGAACAGCGGACCGTCGGGCATCGTGTTCGTCACGGCATACGAAACTTTGGTTGCTACCTCGTAGTCGTTCAAAGGCACTCGATTGCCGACGGGCTGATTGCTCAGCTCCATCCGATAGAGAAAATTCGGCGACTGAAGGACGATTTCCAGCAAGACCTCGGCACCCGCTGCAAACGCGTCCGTTCCGCCGATGAGCGCGGGGCCCTGATTGAACATGGTCAAGTGTTGCTGGACCTCTGCAGCCGTCAGCGGCCGGCGGTACGCGCGCAATCCCACGTTTTGGATGAAGGCCTTCGCCTTGCCGACAGGATCCGTCGGCGCGCCGGCGGGAACGAGACGGGCCAGGAGCGCCGGCGTCGTCGCCACCGCATGTGCGTATTGATTGGCGACGGTCTGCAAGTTCTTCCAGAGTTGGTCGGTGACGAACAGCGAGTCCGATTGATTGTCGTATCCCACCGTCGTATCGCCGGAGAGGGTCGTGTCCGCCGCGCTGACGTCCGGGAGCCCCAAAAGGTCTCTATACGTGTTCACGAGCTGGGTGTGGCTCAGTCGCGCCAAACGCGACGCCGGCGTCAGCGTCACCGGGGGAGGACCCCCATCTTGCGGCAGAACCACAGCGGAACCGTCAACGGTACCGACTCCGCCTGCGTCGTCGTGGGCTGCGGATCCCGTGGGACCTGCGCTGAAGGTGATGGGGTCGCCCACGACGCCGCTCGAACACGCGCTCAGTGAACTCAGCGCCCATGCCAGCGCCGAACCACTCATCCTGGTAGACACTGCGCGCACGCGGCACGGCTTGACCATGTGTCTTGTCCAGTATCGGGCCCCTCCGCGCGCGGCTCACGCCGTCGGTGGTATTGCGCGCCACTTCACATGGATCTCGTTACGGCCGGCGAAATGCGCCGCCTGTAAAGAAAGCGCGTGAACGGATCTGCCCCACACTGGTCACGCCTGCATCTCCAAGTTACGGTAACGCGTCTAGTCCCGTCTCCAAGACACCCTCGGAGGGAACCACGGATGCCACCCCGCAGCTTTCCTTCGTCGGCCCTTTGGCTCCCCATCGTGCTCGTGGCTGCGTGCTCGAGCGGAGCGCCCGCGCAGGTCGGCGCGATGGGTGCCGATTCCGGCAACGATAGCTCGAGCTCCGGTGGCGGCGGCTCGGGCTCGGGGAGCAGCGACAGCTCGGGCTCCGGGAGCGGGAGCTCCGGAGGAAGCAGTGGGGCAGGCTCCAGCGGCGGCGGTTCGAGCAGCGGTGCGACCGGCGGGTCCAGCGGCAGTGCGAGCGGCGGATCGAGCGGGAGCAGCAGCGGTTCGACGAGCGGCTCGAGTGGCAGTTCAAGCAGCGGCGGCGGGATGGACGGCGGCGGAATGGATGGCGCGTCCGACGCGGGAGGCGGCGACGCGAGCAGTTCCGATCCGAATCGGAGAAAGTTGCTTCTTCATGACGAAGGGCTTTTTCACCTCACGTATGTCGACCTCGGCAACGCGACGCCCCTGAAATGGTCGGTGACGGTCCCCGACGGAAACGACATGCAACTCGTTGGCGCGGGTCGTGTGATGATGGGCACCGGCAACGGGTACGAGGAACACGACGTGGCGACCGGCGCAAAGGTGGCCGAGATCACCTCGTTCCCCGGCACGCTCAGCGCGCATCGACTGCGCACCGGCAATACACTGCTCGCCGGCGTGAACTGGCAAGGCGCGCAAGGCATCGTCATCGTCGAAGTGAACTCGGCCGGGGCGATCCAACGCAAGATGATCTATCCGGGCTTCACTTACGTGCGTCTGATCCGCGAGACTCCACAAGGAACGTTTCTCGTGACTTCGAACCACACGATTTTCGAGGGGCAGGCAGACGGGACCATCCTCTGGCAAACGCTGCTCGCCAGCACCCCTGCCCTCACGAACATGAATGCATGGAAGGCGTTGCGTCTGGCGTCGGGGGACATCCTGGTGAGCGCCGGATACGCCGCCAATTTCCAGATTCTGGGCCCTGACCACAAGGTCCGCCAGACCATCACGGGCCCGGCGTCCGTCGCGCCGTATTTTTTCGGGAACTTCGAGGTCCTCCCGAGCGGCAATTTCATCGTTGCCAACTGGGAGGGACATGGCGGCGCGAGCGGAAACAAGGGTCATCAGCTGCTCGAGTTCGATCCCCAAGGAACGCTCGTCTGGTCATGGAAGCAGGATGCCGCCTACGTCTCCTCTCTTCAGGACGTGATCGTGCTCGACGGGCTCGATCTTTCTCACCTTTATGTCGAGGACACGACCGGAATGCTCGTTGCCGTGCCTTGAGCCCTGAAAGCGGGTTCGTCAACGTGCAGCACGAAACGAAAAGACTTGCTGTCGTGGGCTCTTCGTGAGAACTGAAACTGTCATTTTTGTCCTCTGTGTCCGGATTCTGCCCTTGAGAACCCCCTGAGGCCAGGAGCACGAGAACATGAGCACCATGCGTGGAACACGTCGAACTTTCGTCACAGGCCTCATCGCCGGAGCTGGCAGTCTCGTACTCGGGTTCGACCCGGTACGCCGTTCGTGGGTGACGTCCGCCTTCGCGGCGAATTCGGTCATCGCGATACCGCACCTCGACGGCACACTTCTCACCGACCCGGCGACGCTGAGTGCTTTCGGCGACGATTTCGGTCACATCGTGCACCACGCCCCGATCGCGGTCCTCGAGCCTGGATCGGTGCAGGACATCGTCCGGGCGGTCACGTTCTGCCGCCAGCACGGCATCGAGGTCGCCATGCGCGGCCAGGGCCACAGCACTCAGGGCCAGTCGCAAGCGCTCGCGGGGCTCGTCATCGACAGCTCCAAGCTCAATGCGATCGAACACATCGGGAGCGACTACGCCATCGTGCAGGCGGGCGTGCGCTGGATTGACTTTCTCGCGAAGAGCGAGCCGATGGGACTCCGGCCCCCGGTCATCACCGGGTTCACGGGACTGTCGGTGGGGGGCACGATCTCGATGGGCGGCATCGGACCGGCGAGCTTCCGCTACGGGGCGATCGTCGACAACGTCCTCGAGCTCGACGTCGTGACCGGCAACGGTGACCTGAGGACCTGCTCTCTGACCGAAGATCCAATTCTCTTCGCAGCCGTCGTGGGAGGTGTCGGGCAATACGGGATCATCGTTCGGGCGAAAGTTCGCCTCGTGAGCGTTTTGCCGTTCGCTCGCAACTACGTCATTTCCTACGGCGACTTCCCGACGATGTTCGGAGACATGAACACCCTGATCGACGGGGGCAAGGTCGACGGCGTTTACGCGATCTTTGGGCCTGCCCCCACTCCCAGCGGCTTCGGCTACCAGCTCAACATCGTCAA
>JALYHX010000091.1 GCA_030776305.1 Myxococcota bacterium | reverse complement strand
GATTGGGACCGAATCTTCAAAGACCCGATGACCACAGCCGCCGCCATCGACCGGCTCGTCCACCACGCCGTCATCGTCGAAATGACGGGACCGAGTATCCGCGAAACCGAAGCGAAGAAACGAGGACGAGTCTCAGCGACAACTACGGCCACGACGCCAACGACAACTACGAGCAGGACGCATTCAACCAAGGAAATCGATGGGGAAGTGTAGTTGTCGTTGATGGGGAGAAGTAGTTGACGTCAAGCAGTCATCATTCAATAGCCATGGGATGGTATTCTACCGCGGTTCGCGGTCGATGACGCGCTTGCCTGGCGGCGGGCGCTGCGCGCACCATTTTGCGAACCGCGGTCGAATGTTTATGCCGGAATCGCCCAGTTTCCGGTCTCTCACCAGGTGACGGTGATCCCGGTGTTGATGAAGTTCATCACTTGACGCTCGCCCAAAGTCCAGTTTGTGTGGGCGTGCACGTAGTCGACGTCGAAGTGGAGATAGTCGGTCGCGTGATACACGACTCCAGCCGACGCAGCCCATTGCTGGGGAACGCTGATGTTGGCACCGGTCATCTTGTCTTCATCGAGCGGGAATGTTCTCGAGATTCCCCAACCCGCATTGAAGTCGAAATGATTTGCGACGACCTGGGCGAAAGCGGAATATCCGTCGAACCATCGGAATGCGAGACTCTGTGACACGGCGACGGCGCCCCCTTCGAAAGCGTAGTTCATACCAAGGCCCTTCCCGTAGTGACCCGCGACGCCGAGATGCACGGGTCCCACCTCGATCCGTCCGCCGTAACCGGCGCCGTAGGCCGCCGCGGATACGTTCGTTGCTACGTTGTAAAAGTTCTGGAAGGCGCCGTTCGCGAATAGATGCGCCTTCAGGGGACCGCTCGCGAAGTCATACATCAGCTCCGCCTCGGGTCGCGCCTCTCTCGTTGCCCCGTAAGCGCCGACAAGGAGCGTCGGGTCGTAAATCCCGAGCGCCAACTGGAAGCCACCCAAACTCGGCGTTTCGTACATGATGCCGGGAGTGAAGAACGCGGCCAGAACGCCGAATCCAATCAACCCGTTGGTTGGACCAGTGTCGTCGATGTTTCCGGGGTAGCCGAGCCCATAACCGTGGCCATAGAGGAAATCGTTCTGCGTGGCACCACGCGAAAAGAGGTCGAGCGCACGCCCTGCCGTGAGCGTTCCCCAGCGTTGACTCGCGATCTTCAGGTAGCCCTGTCGGGCGTCTGCGTAGACCGGAACCGCTTTTCGCTGATTGCTGCTTTCGATGGTCGCCCAGATGGCAATGTATGCACTGACCGTTGTGTCTTCGCTGAGCGTTCGGCGCAAGCCGACGGCAAAGACGTTCGGAATGAACCCGCTCCGCAGGCGCATGCTCTGGAATGTCCCCTGCCCCGGCAGAGGCATACCGTCCGGACCGATCTTCGGAATGTCGTCATTGCCCGTATTGAGACCTCCGCCCAATGGGATGTGCTCGCCGGGCTGTTCTTGCGGGTTCGCGTCGCCGAAACCGTAGCTGAAGAAGGCGTTGACCCTGCCTTCGGTGTACAGCTCCCAGGCATCCGTCTTGATGATCGACACTTCCGCACGAACCGAGCGGCTCAACGAGAGCCCGACAGCGAGTACTGAGAGGACAATAGAGACCTTCAATTGACCGGATCTACGGAGGTCCATGGCTCTCACACTTTGGAGGATGTCCACGGAACTTGGACCGCCCGGCCCGTCGTCCCGGCGCTGCCGTCACCGCCCACCGTGGGGGCGAAGCTACGCGCCAGCGCGACACTAGTCGTGCTCAGCGGGGGTGCGCAAGCACGAAGGCGACGAACTCCTACGCGAGCTCTACATCGCTGTGACGGAAAGCACCTTCAGGTGAAATATCTGCGAGTGATATGGTTGGTTCGCGCCGTTCCGCTGGTTGTATCCGGACACGGCTTGCCCCATGTACATCATCGGGATGACGAGGTTTGGATCGTTGGGAACGTTGATTCCGCCGCTTGCAGCACAGGGAGTTCCTCTGCCGAAGCCAGAGCCGCAATTGTCGACAGCGCGGCAATTCGCATCGCCCGTCGAGTACTCGATCACGCCGCCACCCGGGACAGGGATGTCCGCCGTGTACGAAATCGGGAACGTCGCGTGATCCTCGTAGTTTGGGCTCGCAACTTTGGGGAAGGAATTGAGATAATAGTGCTGCACTTCGGTCGCGGTAGCCGGCATGCCTCCTGCCGCAGGGGGTTGTCGCACGGTGAGCTTGTAGACGTTGTAGAACTGAAAATCGACGGGAGAACCACCGATGTAAAAGCTGTTCACTGCGCTCCCGAGCTCAGCCTGCGGTATCACGGCGCTTCCCCCCGGCCTCGTGCCGCCCATGTAGAACTTCGCCTCGGAGACTCCGTTAACCTGGAGTTTCATCATGTACATCGTCCCGACAGTGCCACCTATCGTAAAATATTCGTGGGATGTGATTCCGCGCTGCTCGTAGGGGATCGCCATATTATTGGTGTTCATGCACTGTGTGCCCGGTGCATTCGTCACGCAGTCTTGGGTGGTCGGCGTCCCATAACAGGGAAAGAGAATGAACGAGTCCATCACGGAATCGCCATACGTGTTCTTCGTGCCGAAAATACTATCGACCGCAACAGGCGTTCCGCCATCCCCCATCGGTGCGCCACTGGAGCTGCCCGAGCTACTCCCACCACCACTGCTCGACCCGCTGCCCCCCGAGCTGCTGCTGCCTGAGCTGCTCCCAGCACCGCTGCTCGACCCGCTACTCCCCGAGCTGCCACTCCCCGAGCCGCTGCTCGCGGTTCCGCCGCTGCTTCCGGAAGCGCCACTGCTGCCCGAGCTACTGCTCGCGGTCGCGCCGCTACTGCCCCCGGTGTCGCCGCTGCTCGACCCCGTGGCGCCCGAGCTGCTGCCGCCGCTATCGTTTCCGCCCGGCGGAACGTACGTCCCAGTGCCCCCGTTGCCGCAGTTCATACTCGCACCGCCGACGACGCACGCAATTGGCAACACGATCGATGTTGCAAGTAGCTTTGAGCGATGCATGAAATCCTCTGCTTTCCAATTTTCTAAGGGGGCTTATTGTACAATCGCGATTGCGCGCCGGACCTAGATAGAACGGCGTACCTCAGAAACTATCGGAGTGCAAACATCAAAAAAGTCACCGTGCGCGGGTCCCCCGGTTACTTCGCAGCGGGATCCGTGGCTCTCCGCGGGTCCTCCCCCCCGCGGTCCTCACACCGGGTGTGTCCGCGAATTGCGACTCGCTCACCTCAGCGACTGAGGTGACGTATTCACCGTAGACCGCAGTTGGCAGGGTCGGCTCCCAGCGAGAACTTTCCGCCTTTACACCCCACGGACGGTCTTCTCGCTAGCCGTTGCAAGTACACAGTTACAACAACACAAGAGGGCACGGCGCCGTGATGGCGCGTGATGGCGATCACGGCGCCGAGGTAAGGCACTTGAGCCTTTTTTCCGGCCTCTAGATACTGACTGGTTGTATGCCCGCCGAGTCACTAGACAATCGACTGGCGGATTGATTGATTGTGATCGCGCTGGTCACGGATTCTTGTCCTGGTACCGTACGAGAAAATCGCTGCGAAAGCGGCCGGTTGCTGCTTGACGCGGAGTGAGCGCGAGCGGATACTTTAGAAGAGCTTCAATCTACGGCAGCGAGCGAGGGTAAAAGCCATGAGGCGGAAGGTTACAAGACGTGCCCGCTACGTTGCGTGGGTTGCACCCCTGGCGCTGGTGGCAGCGGCCGTGGCCGCGGGTTGCACGGCGAGCGTCGGCACGACGCCCGGTGGGGGCATGGGCAGCAGCAACGGAGCAACGAGCAGCGGCGGCAGTGGAGGGTCGTCCGGGGCCGCCTCGTCCGGGGCGAGCTCTAGCGGCGCCAGCGGCTCAGGTGGCTCGAGCGGGTCCGGGGCTGCGGCGTGCGTCCCTCTGGCGGCATCTCTCGCCGGCGACACCACCATTGCGGCCGGCACCCCTCCGCTGACTCGACGGCTCTGGCGTCTCTCCACCCAGCAGTGGAGCAACAGCATCAAGGATGTTCTCGGCTTGGCCCAGGCACCCGCCCTGTCAGGCAACCTGGACTACTCGTTCTTCAGCGACGATTCGGCGGTCGTGGACCCCGCGTTGCAGTTCACCATCTGGCAGGCGACCCAAACGGTGATGACGCAGATCGCGTCGCAGATTCCGCAGATGGCGGCGTGCACCACCGGAGAAGCGCCGCAGGCGTGCGCGCAGCGATTTGCCCAAACGTTGGGTGCGAAGGCCTTCCGCCGTCCCCTCGACCCGACCGAGGTGACCGCGCTGATGGCGCCGTACACGGCGGGCGCGACGCAAGATTTCAATACGGGTATTTCGCTGATGATCCAGGCGCTCGTGCAGTCGCCGTCGTTCCTGCACCGAACGGAGCTCGGTCCGAGCACGCTCGTTGCCGACGCCAGTGGGAAGTACCCCGATACGGCGCTGGCACCGTACGAAGTCGCGAGCCAGCTCTCGTACCTCTTCACGGACACCATTCCCGACAAGCCGCTCTTGGACGCGGCGGCGAACGGCAGCCTGGCGACGGACCAGGGCATCTCGGCGCAGATCGATCGGCTGCTCGCGCTGCCGGCGGTGAAACAGAACATCGACCGGATCATGGTCGACTGGTTCAACGTGCGGCAGCTCTTCAGCAAGACGAAAGACCCAGGGTATTTTACGAGTCTCGCCGCGGCCGACCAAGATCAGACGCTGATCGAAAATGACCTCTACACGTCGACGCGGATGTTCGTCGACGACGTCCTCTGGTCACCGTCCGGCAAGGTGTCGGACCTTCTCTTGTCGCAGAAGGTCTGGGTGAATCAGCGCCTCGGTCAGCTCTACGGGCTTTCCGCGAATCCCCCGGCAGGTCAGTTCATCCCCGTGAACGACCCGAACCGATCGGGGATGCTG
>JALYHX010000090.1 GCA_030776305.1 Myxococcota bacterium | reverse complement strand
GTCGCACGCTCCGGAGCACGGGATGAACGGACCGGCAGTGCTCTGGATCGTCGCCGACGAACCGGCAAGGCTTCCCGACGATGCGGCGACCGTGATGGCACCCGCACCCGTGGCCTGGACGATCGCGAAGCAAACGCCTTGGTAAGCGTTGCGGACATTTCCGCGGAAGGACTCCTGGATGAGTGATCCGCTATCGACCGCGATGATGGTGCCAGGGCCGGTAATGCTGAAGGTGACCGGGTTCGATGCGCTCGTGACAACGTTGCCTGCCGCATCGGCGATCGTCGCTTTGACGTACGTGACGTCGTTCAAGTCCGTCGTCAGCGCCGGATGGTCCGCCGTGACCACCACCTTGGCCGCCGTGGTTCCGGTGGCCGGAGGCGGAGTCGGGCGCGCCCCCCAGAGCGTCTGGTAGCTGTATGCATCGGGCTTCAACGTCCCGACGCGGTCCATGAGCCCTGCAGCAGAGCCCACCTGGGGCCAAAGATTCGGAGCCTCGCCCAGGTAGTCGACACCAGTCCAAACGAACATACCGGTGAGCCCGGGAGTGCCCATGACGGTGCTCCATGTGCTCGTCGCATGGCCCATCTCGGTAAGCAGGCCGGGCCGCGCCGGCGCCGTTCCGATGGCCTGAAGGACGGCAGTGGTCTGGTAGTTGACCCCGAAGACATCGAGAATGGTCCGCGTCGCGCCCGTCACGTCGCCCGCTTGCTGGGGGTCGAAGAGTGCCTGCGTGACGGCTCGCCCGGGGTCGTTCTGGTGACAAATGCCGACCATGGTGGTTGCAAGCGGACTCCGCGTGCCGATTGAGTCGCGGATTTCGTTGCCAAGGCTGTAAAGGGCGAGGCTCGGATGGTTGCGGTCCCGTTTGACGGTATCGGCGACGTCGATTTGGTACCACGCAGTGAAAGTGGCCCCGCCGTAATCGCCGACGTCGTTGTATTTGTGCGCGACCCAGGCGTCGAAGAACTCGTCCAGAACGAGCAACCCCATGCGGTCGGCCAGATCGAGCACCTCCGGGGCGGTCGGATTGTGCGCAGTACGGATGGCGTTGACCCCGAACGACTTGAACTGCGCCAGCCGCCTCTGCCATGCGCGCATCGGGACAGCTGCACCAAGGCCGCTGACGTCGTGATGCATGCCGACGCCTTTCAATTTCAAGTTCTTACCATTGAGGCTCATCCCCGTTGCGGCGTCGAACGTGAGCGTTCGAATCCCGAACGGCGTTGCGTCGTCATCCACCGTCGCCCCGGCGACTTGGACATTCGTCACCAGTCGATACATGTTCGGAGAGGTGATGTCCCATAGCTTCGGATTGGCCACCGGGACATCGAAAGTGAAGTTGCCCTTTGCTCCGGCGGCGATGCTCTGGGCCGGGGCGCTTACCGGCGCGAGAGCCATGCCGCCTGGGTCGGTGACGACGCCCTGAATACTCACGTCTTGGGCAGCGGTGCCTCCATTGACCACGGTCGTGGTCACGTGGACGGTCGCCGACGCGGCGGTGGGCATCGGCGTCGTGACGTACGTGGCCCATTGATCCACGTGCACGGGATTGGTCACGAGGACGCGAACGTGTCGGTAGATTCCCGCGCCCGTGTACCAGCGCGAGGCTGGCTGCACCGAAGTGTCGGCGCGGACGGAGATCACATTGTCCACCGTGCCGAACATCACGTGGCCGGTCATGTCGTACCGGAAGGTCATGTACCCATACGGGCGCTTCCCGAGATGAAAACCATTGATGTAAACGTCGCTGTTCGCCATGACGCCATCGAATTCGACGGAGACTTGTCGACCGGAGAGGTTCTGCGGAAGGGTGAAGTGTTTTCTGTACCAACCCACACCGGAGGGCAGATATCCCCCACGGCCGGTCGTCGGGGCAGCCATGTCGAATGGCCCCTCGATGCTCCAGTCGTGGGGGACCGTCAGCGCGCGCCACGCCGTGTCAGCGAACGCCGGTTGATCCGCCCCAGGCGCATCACCTTTGAAGAAGAGCCAGCCGTTGTCGAACGACAGCAACGTTCGAACGCGATTCGGATCCGTGAGCGGAGGATTGCCGCTGCTCACCGCGCCGTCCGGCGCGCCAGCTCCGGAACTCGCGGCGTCTGGCGCCGGCCCTCCCGAACTGCCACCGGACGGAATCGGACTTCCGTCCGCCGCCGTACTGCCACCGCTGCTGGATCCGGATGGTGTCTGGCTCGAGTCTCCCTGGATGCTGGCATCGAATCCGCCCGAGGAAGTGGCCCCGGACGATCCGGAAGAACCCGGGGCCACGTTCTGCTGTGGGCCGCCGTTTCCGCCACTGCCACAGCCCACCGCCACTGCGCTGCCGTACACGAGGACGACAGACACGAGAAAGAGGACCCAGGTCGCCATGCTGTTTCGAGCGTTGGATGAATCCGCAATTTGCATGAATGAGTCTTTCTCGTGTTGGGCACATTCGCCGCCGGCGGCGAACAGACGATCGCTTGGACGTGATCAGCTTCGCCAGCTCGCGGACTCGGCCTCTAAAAGGCGAAATGAAACTCAAAAGAGACGCGGCGCGCGTTTCGAGCGGCGACGGCGTCTTGCCCCACGTTCTCTCGCTATTCCCGACGCTTCGCTAATCGCGACCTATGGATTGCGCACGCAGGTGTATGTCAGCTTGACCGTTGGATTCAGGTCGACCACCTCGAAGTCAGTCGCCGAGATGCCGAAGAGCGAGTGCGAGTCCAGGTTTACATCGCTCCATTTGTGCGTCGTGAACGCATCGCTCGCCACCATCAGCGGAATGTTCCCGCCGTCGGATAGGAACATCCCGAAACGCTGCAACGCCTTCGCAAGCACTCGCGCACCCACCGAGACCAGGTTGTTGACGGGGTAGTCCGCTCGTAGGCGCATGCGAACGCCATAGGGCGGCAAATTGGGCCCTCCCATCGGCGCGCCGGCGTGCGACGCGGGGTTCACATACACGCCCGCGCGGATCCGCGCGTTGGGCAGAGCGAAGCGGATTGCGTGCAACACGGCGCCCGACCCGACTTCATCGGCGTCCGGCAACATCGCCGAGAGAGGAAAGCCCGCAGCGTCCGCGGACGTGCATTGGTCACCACGCATGTTTGCCGGGTACGTCTTGGTGAGGTCCCAGAGGATGCCGCACCCACCCACGATGCCCGTGCCTTGCGTCGTGGCCTGGTAGATTTCGTAGAGTGTGTGGGTTGGCGGATAGGCGATGAGCAAGTGGCAGTCGTTGTTGGCCGTGTCGCACGTGTAGCCAGTCGTGCCTTCGATGGCTCCGCCGGGCGGAAGCGGAATCGTCGAGAAGACGTCACAGTCGGGCGTCGGATATCCCGCGGCTTGGGCGAACGGGACCATGGGCGTCGACGCCGTGGCGTGCAGGATCGCGAGTCCCATGTCGATCTGGAACGTGGTCAGGCCCGACCCCCAACCGCCGGCAGCCGCCAGCGCGTCCGTGATGGTCTTGGAGTTGGGGTCGACGGGGTCGCACGACACGTCTTTGGTCCAGACATTGGGTGCGGAGAAGATCCCGCTCCCGTATACGCTGGCGCAGCCACCGTCACCGCCAGTCGCCGAGTCACCGGCGGTTGGCGCATCGCCTTTGGTCACCGAGTCGCCACGCGTTGCGGAGTCCCCTGGAGTCGCGGCGTCGCCTGGAGCGCCCGGGCTGTCGTAGGACGGAGCGGCCTCCAATGTGATCGTGCCGCCATCCAGTCCCGACGTCGATCCGCCGTCCTCGTTCGAGGGACCTGCTTCGGGCGTCGATGGCGGCACCGACCCCGAGCTCCCGCACGCGACCACCACTCCGAGGCATGCCGCGAGCGCGGGTTTCAGACGCATCTTCAAAGACTATGCTTCGGTGACGGCACCCGCCAAGCGTTGTCGCGCTACGACTCGGACCTACCTGCGACCGCTGGGGCGTGGAGGACACGCGCAGCGTCGTAATGGGCACCCTCCGCAGTCCCCTTCGTGGTTTTTCAGAGCGTCTAAAACTGCCCATAAACGAATGGTTCCGGCTTCACTCCCGCGGCGACATGCAACATGGCGGCAGTCGCCGCGAGAACCAGCCCCTGGACGAGCGCGGGCTTACGCGCGAATCCTTCTCGCAAGCGCACTTCCCAGTCGTGGGGCGACCAATGCACGAGCAGCGCAGCGGCGACGGCGAGCACGATGTTCGGCGTGACATGGTCCATCGACCACGTTCCATGTGCGATGCGTTGGAGCATGAGTTGCGCGTGCGCGAACGTGGGTGCGCGAAAGAAGATCCAAGCAAAACACACGAAGTGAAACGTGATCGCGCAGGACACCCAGCGGCCGAAGACCGACGGTCCTGCGAAAGGATTGGGCACGACTTCCGCTCGGCGGCGCTGCCACATGCGGGTCAGGACGAGGGCGCTGCCGTGCAGCCCGCCCCACACGACGAAGTTCCACGAGGCGCCGTGCCAGAGACCGCCAAGGAGCATCGTGATCATCAGATTGCGGTATGTCTTCGCCCTTCCTGCTCGTGACCCGCCGAGCGGCTTGTACACGTAGTCGCGCAGCCATGAGCTGAGCGTCATGTGCCAACGGCTCCAGAAATCCTTCAGATTGTGCGCGGTGTAGGGCGCATTGAAGTTCTCGGGCAGCTCGTACCCGAAGAGCGCAGCGCTACCGATGGCGACGTCGCTGTAACCGGAGAAGTCAGCGTGGATCTGAATGGCATAGGCGTACACGGAAAGAAGCACCTCGAGAGCCGTGAAGCGCTCGGGCGTGGCGAATACCCGGTTGACGATTGCCTGTGCGATGCAATCGCCGATGACGATCTTTTTCGTGAGCCCGGTCGCAATCCGCCAAAGGCCACGCGCTTGCATCGCGGCCTCAGCGCGAGGAACTGCCGCGATCTGAGGCAGCATCTGAGCGGGACGGACGATAGGCCCCGCGACGAGATGCGGGAAAAAACAGACGAAGAGCAAATAGTCGAGGTAACGGGTCGCCGGCCGGAACTCGCCACGCCAGACGTCGATCGTGTAGCTCATCGTCTCGAACGTGAAGAACGAGATTCCGAACGGAAGAACGAGCCGAACGTGCGCGCTCTTCGCGTGCACGCCAAGCGCGGACAGGAGCGACACGACCGAGTCCGTCGCGAAGTTCCAATACTTGAAGGCTGCGAGAACTGCGAGGTAGTAGACGATTGACACGAGAAGCAGCGCATTGCGCCACGCGATCCGCTGCACGCGTCCGAGCGCCAGGCCGACGAAAAAATCGATTGTGCTGCCGACGAAGATGATCCCCAGGCAAAGAAGGGCCCACCATGGCGCGGGAAGCGGGACGGTCTCGGCGCGCGCCGTATCCCAGGTGCCATAGAAGTAAAATACGTAGCTTGCAGCGACGAGGAAGAACGTGCGCGCCACTTGCGTTCGCCCAAGCAGCCAAAAGACGATCCAAGTGGCAATGAGAAAGCCGCCGTACAGCGGGCTATTGAAGAGCATCTCACCGTTGAACGTCGGCTCGGGCCGCGCGGCTGGCGGTTGCGTAGCCTAGAGCACTGCCATCATTCGCACAACGCGAGCAGGGACGGGCACTTCGAAACAGCCGGCGGCGCGGGCGATGCGGTCCTCGCCGGTCGTATCGATGAGCGCCTCCACTCCGGACATCGAAACACGAGCGACCACGTCGCTGGCCGTTGGATTCATCACGAAGACGACTCGGGGCTTCTCGAACGCGTCTTCGTGCACTGTAACGTGCGCGCTCGGCGGGTGAACTGGCCACGTGGGCAATTGCAGCTCGTTGATGCGTTGCGCGACGAGCGTGTGGGCTCGAGCGAGGTCATCGAGCGGTTCAATCTCGAGGTCGCGCACGTCCACGGCGCGACCGAGGGACGTCACATCGGCACCGAACTCGGGCGCATGCGGGCCCATCGTGACGACAATCCCCGATCGCCGCGCCGTCTGAAGGCTATCGATGAAGTGCGGCTTGAGCGTGCCCGCGCTTGCGCAGACGATCCATTTGGCTCCCGAGGTGGAATGCTCGACGGTCTCTCCTCCCGCGTACGCGAACGGGACGCCTCGCGCGTGCAGCGCCCGCTCGAATGCTCGCAGATAAGCTTCCGCCGCCATCGCGGGCGATGCCCCTCCACCGAGGTCACGCTCGAGGACGCTCTCGCGCCATCCTGCGCCGAGGACGTGAAAGAGCGCCGGGGTGACCGGGCCGAACGCATGCATCACTCTCGCCAATCGTCGCAGCGCGCGAGGAACGACGAGGCGCACGGGGGCCCGCCGGCGGAGGGTGTGCAATTGCGTACGGTCGATCGCCTCCAAGAGGAGCGCGTATTGTCTGGCCGTTTCACGCGGCCGTCCGTGCGAGTCGATGGGTGCACCGACCCATCGGTCACGCTCTACCGCCATGTACAGGTTGAAGCCGCGAAGGCCGTACGCCATCGCGCACATGAGTGTGTACATCGAGTCGAGATCATCGATGGGCGCGAAGAACGCCGGGAACCCGGCGCCGACTTCGGCGCCATACGCGGGTCGTCCACGCCCTTCGCATCGGCATACGAGCTCCGTCGTGCGACGCAATATCGCCCAGTGCTCCGCGGGCGTGGCCCGGTGATAGTAATCCAGTCCGACGAGGTCGATGGACGCCATCCTCGCCGGGTTGAGCGCCGTCGCACTCTCGCCGAGAGGCAGGTTGTGCATCGTCGGTACCCCATCGAACCCGGCGCGGCCAAGCTCCGCGGCCATGCGGTCCATCGCGGTCGACAGGAGATGCTCGTGGAATTCGGTCCAGTCGACGTGACGCGCGAGATCTCGGGTCTGCATCGCGTCGAAACGACGCGGGGGTTCGACAGTCGTGAACGTGATCGTCTGGTTTTGCCACGCATCACGCAGCGCCCGCAGTTGCCTGTACTTTGCGCGCAGGAAGGCGCGAAAAGATTGTAACGCGTCCGGGTGGTAGTCCTGATCGTAGACGCCATCTCGGAAATAGAGCGCCCCCTCGTTGTCGACCTGCACGAGCACGATGGGGCCCTCCGGCCATCGGAGTCGCGAAATCCTCTTTCCCAGGGCGCGATACCACCGGCCCGTTTCGTCGAGAAACGCATCGCTCGCATAGCTCGGGACGGGAAATGCCACGGGCAGCACGGGCAGCATCACCGGTTGACCGCCCGGCGTGCGCGCCTGGCACTCGGGGTCCCAGACGATTCGCTCCGGCAGTCCGAAAAACGTGAGCTCTGCATTGATGTGTGGCCCCGGCCGCAGGACGCAACGCAAGCCGACCTCGTGTGCGGTCTCGAGGAACCGCACGAGATCCAGCCGCGGATTTCCTTCGCCGAAGTCGTGCTCGCCGGGCGCCGTCTCGTGTACTGCCCAAGGGACATAGGTGTCGACCAGTCGCAGTCCCATCGAACGTATGGCTTCCAGCCCGGCGCGCCACTCATGTTGTGCGTGCCGCCAGTAGTGCATCGCTCCAGCCCAAAGAGGCAGCACCGTACCGTCCCCCAGATCGAGTCCATGCGGATGCAACCGCACTCGCTTCTGGGCGATGTGGTTGGCGGCGCCTATCTCCCGACGAAGCATGCGCGGCGTCAGTGCAACACCCTCGCGAGCATGTCGTCCAGGGCGCGCATGTCTTGGTCGTCGCTCAAACGCCGCAAGCTTGCGCGCGCCCTCGCGATCGTCGGAGTCACGAACTTGAGGAACGAGGGGTTTCCCTTCACGCGATCGATATACACGAAGCGGCCCGCGTCCTTGAGCTTGCGCTGCACGGTGACCAAGTCGAACTCCCGCCCGAGCGACCGGCGCTGCGCGCCATCGAGCGCGCGCGCGCGTGCATAATCATCGAGCCGCGCGTCGACGAAATCGCGCCCGAATGCCTGGTAGCTGTCGTTGAGCAACGCTACGAGGTCGTACACCTGCGGTCCGAGCAGTGCGTCTTGGAAATCGATCCAGCACAGACGGCCGTTCGCGCGCACCATCAGGTTGCGTGACTGGTAATCACGATGGACGAACGTGCGAGGCCACGCCGCGATTCTTCGGGAGAGCCGCGATGCGATTTCACCGAACGACGCGCGGTCATCCGCAGAAAGACCGATACCGCGCGCTTCGAGGGCCCACTCTCGAAAATGATGAACTTCCCAGGAGAGCAGTTCCTCGTCGAATGCCCGTGAGCGGACGATGCTTCCTTCCGGCAATACGGCGAGGGCAGATTGCGCACGCGCGAGATCGCTGACAGCCGCCAAGTAGAGCTCCTCGCGACGTTCTGGCTGGGCGGCCAGGACGTTGGCCAGCGTCAGGTCTCCGAGATCCTCGAGGAGGAGCCAGCCATGCGCGGGATCCTCGGCGTAGATCGTGGGCACATCGACCCCGCGCGATTCGAGGAGGTCACGCACCTCGAGGAAAGGCCAGCGGCCCCCTGCGCCGGTACGATCCTTCGCGATCTCCTCGGGTTTTGCGCCGTCCGGAACGAACATGGCGATCGCGCTGCCGACAACGTCCGGAATTTTCACGCGGAAGTAGCGTCGCGTCGACGCGCCCCCGGGCATCGGCTCGCATACGAGGGGCGCCCCCTGAAAGACGCTCGCAACGAGCGATGCGAGCGGAGCGAAATCGAGCTCGTGAACCGGATGCGGAAGCGGAGGAACAGGTTGCACGGACAAAGCGGCGAGAGAAGAGGTACCACTGCCGACGATGACGACCAAGCTCGGGCCACTCGTCGCGCTCGCCGCAAAGACGCTTGATGCAACGCTCGACAGCGCGACACAAGCAAACATTGCGACATGGCTTGCGCGTCTCGAGGAGTGGAATGCACGGATGGATCTCACCGCCGCGCGTTCGCCTGAAGAACTCGTGGATCTGATGCTTGCAGATGCGCTCGTTCTCGCGGGATGCGTCCCACGAGGCAGGAACATCGTCGACGTGGGTACCGGGGCGGGCGCGCCCGGTCTTGCGCTGGCACTCGTCCGACCGGACCTCCACGTGACGCTCATCGAGCCGCTCGGCAAGCGCGCGAGTTTCCTCCGGACGGTCATCGGTGAAGTGCGACGGGTGGATATCGCAATCGAGCGCGCGCGCGGCCAAGCGGCGGCTCGAGAGCATCGCGTGTGGGACGTCGCGCTCTCCCGTGCAACGCTTCCCGCTGCGGCGTGGCTCGATCTCGCAACGAATCTCGTGAACGTCGGTGGCACGATTTGGGTATTCCTGGCCCACGAGGACGCGCCGGCACACGCGCGAGCGGTCATCGAGACGGAACTCGCCTACGAATGGCCGCTCACCCGCGCACACCGAAGAGCGATCGGATATCGAACGGTCTGATGGGACCGCCTCGCAGGCTGCTGCTAGCGATGGCCCCCGCGAACGCTCGGACTGGGTGAGAATCGAGGCATCGGGGCAGCGCGCAAAGGTGCAGGCGTTGCCGTATGATTCGTCGAGGGTGGTGGACGGTAGGCGCCTGGGGCGGGCGGGCGTTGGGCGTTCGGCATGGCCGGGATCACAGTCGCCGGGCCGGCGCTTGGCGGCGCACGCAGTACGCGTCCCGTTGCCGTCGCGCCCGGGACCTGACCCAGCAAGGGTCCACGTTGACCTTGCTCGACGACGTTCCCGCGCTGGACCGGTCCGACCATGGGTCCGCGCGTGGATGGTTGGCCGGCAGCTGCGCGAGGGGCCTGCACCGCGACGGGTGCGATGCGCGTCGGCACATGCGCTCCCAAGGCGACAGCGGTGGATGGTCGAGCGAATTGCTGCGCGCGGGTGATGCCTCCAGAGTTGCCGTCGCTCAGGGTGTGAGGAATTTGTGCCGCCTGGAACCCGAGCCTTTGGGGAGGCGGTCCGTGCAGCGCAACGCTCGGTGTCGCGGGAACATAGGCACGCATGCGCGCAGCAATCGGAGTCGTTGCTGCTCCGACGACGACGTGCGACCTCACCGCGGGAGAGAAAATTTCGCCGCGCGGACAGTAAACCCAGCGCGGTCCGACGTAGACAGGGAAGGCGACAGGGAGGCCACCGAACCATACGAACGCCGGCGGCATTGGGGCCCAGCCGACGTACGTGCTTGCGTCGTCGATTCCCCAATTGACCCACGCGCCGCGGTATACGCGCCCTGGAATCCATGCCCAGCCACGGCCCTCGACCCACACCCAGCGACCGTAGTGAAATGGCGCCCACCCCCATTCGTATTCGCTCGCCCAAACCCAATCGTCGTCGTAGACCCAGTGCCCCGCAGTCAAATAGGGGTGGAAGTCTGCGCCAACCACGGTCGCTGACGGGATCCAGAGACTGCCATACGTCGAATCTTCCACCCACGCCCCGTACGGCTGAAGCGCGGCGTGGAAGTCGGTGAGCGCAGCGGGGTCGTCATCATCGTAGCCCTCTGTCTCGGTGCCGATGGCGACCTCGCCA